>CAZVWX010000001.1:0-6722 GCA_964631105.1 uncultured Prevotella sp.
GTGTCGTTGCGCTGGAACATCGTCGACGAGCCCTTCATGAAGTGGTTCCGCGACCATGCCGGACTCACCATGCTCTCGCTGCGACCCAGCTGGGGGCGCGTGGGCAACCAGCCCAACAAGGACTACCTCTATGTGAGCAAGTATGTCACGGGCGACCAATACATCGACATGTCGTCGATGAAGATTGACAACATCCGCCTGACCAACCTGCAATGGCAAATCAACAACAGCTACAACCCCGGGATCGACATCCGGCTGTGGGACCGCTTCAACCTGACGTTCGAGATGTACCGCACCACCACGTCGAACATGCTGCTGCAGAACTACCGCATCCCGTCGAACACGGGCTTCACCACCATTCCCTACAAGAACGGCGGCAAGATGAGAAACACCGGATGGGAGTTCCACATCAACACCAACAAGCTGCTGAAGGTGAACAAGTTCACCTTCGACATGAACGCCAACTTCGGTAACAACCGGAACGAGATTCTCGAAATGGACGAGTACGTGCTCAACTCGCTGAACACGACGTTCGACTACACCAACGGCAACGGCGAGACGCTGCAGCGCGTGCAGCTGCACAACCCCTTCGGGGCCATCTACGGATTCCGCTACAAGGGCGTCTACCAGTACAACTTCGACACCTTCAAGAACATGACTGCCGAGGAGCGCGCCGAGTTCCTGGCATCGGGAAAGACGGCCCCCGTAGCCTTCAACGCCGACGGCGGACTGATTCTCGACGCCAACGGCGACCCCATCCGCATGCGCTACAACTACACCAGCGACAACACGGGCCAGAACTATGCCTTCACGGGCGGCGACGCCATCTATGAGGACGTGAACCACGACGGCAACATCGACGCCCTCGACATCGTCTACCTCGGCAGCTCGCTGCCGAAGCTCACGGGCGGTTTCGGATTCACCTTCCAGCTCAGCGACTGGCGCCTCACCACGCAGTTCACCTACCGTGTGGGCAACAAGATCATCAACATGGCCCGCCTGAACGCCGAGGCAATGATTGGCAACGACAACCAGAGCCAGGCCGTGAACTACCGCTGGCGCAAGGAGGGCGACGTGACAAGCATCCCGCGTGCCATGTACGGCTCCACGAGCAACTACAACACCCTCATCAGCGACCGCTTCGTGGAGAGCGGCACCTATCTGCGCATGAGCTACGTGCAGCTGTCGTATGCCATCGCGAAGAAATACCTGAAGTGGATCGGACTGAACCGTGTCAGCCTCTATGCCAGTGCCAACAACCCCTTCGTGCTCACCCACTACTCGGGTGTGGACCCCGACATCAGCCAGTCGGGCTACGGACCGGCCATAGACAATTCGAAGACACCGCGCTCGCGCTCGTTCACCTTCGGACTTACCGTTGACTTCTAAAAAATCACAGAACGATGAAACGAATTACCAAATATATCACACTACTGGCCGTTCCCGCACTGATGGCTCCGCTGGGCTCGTGCTCCGACTTCCTGGAAATCGACCCGCAGAACGTCATCACGTTCGACCAGTTCTGGAACGAGAAAGCCGATGTCGATGGAATGATTACGGGCTGCTACACCACGTTGCAGTCGACCAATGTCATGGAGCGCATGATGATTTGGGGCGAGTTCCGAAGCGACGACATCACCACCGGACCCGGCGTGGAGCGCGACAACGTGAACCTCTACAACAGCTTGCGCGAGAACCTGACGGCATCCAGCGGCTACACCACCTGGGACCAGTTCTATTACGTCATCAACCAGGCCAACACCATCATCAAGTATGCACCGGGCGTGGCCGCCAAGGACCCGAGCTTCGGACAGAGCGAGCTCGCCGCCGACATCGCCGAGGTGTCGGCCTTGCGCGACCTGGCCTACTTCTACCTCATCCGCACGTTCCGCGACGTGCCCTACACCACGGAGGCCTACACCCAGGACGACCAGGTGATGGACCTGCCCGTGCTGTCGTTCGACAACATCCTCGACAGTCTCATCAACGACCTGGAGAGCGTCAAGGGCAATGCCGTCGTCTCCTATCCCGAGACGGAGCCCCTCTACCAGACGGGGCGCATCACGCGCACGGCCATCTACGCCATGCTCTGCGAGATGTATTTGTGGAAGCAGGACTATCAGAACTGCGTGAAATACGCCGACCTCGTCATTGCCGACAAGCGGCGCCAGCAGGAGGAGAGCGCCTCGCAGGGCACCAGGACGAACAACTTCACCCGCACCAACGGCTATCCCCTCATCAGCGACCAGTACACGGGCGGCACGTCGTTCGGGCAGGCCTTTACGGAAATCTTCGGAACGGGCAACAGCGACGAGTCCATCTTCGAGCTGACCTTCATGCAGTCGGAGACCATGCCGAGCAACGGTGCCGTGAACAACCTCTACTACGGCCGCGAGAACGGTGGCGGATTTGGAGCGCCTTCGGAAATCTTGCAAGGCAGCAACTCCGACCGCAACTCTACGCAATATGTATATTATAGGTATGACACGCGCTTCTTCGAGAACGTCTACGGGCAATACATCGCCAAGTATGTCCTGCCCAGCGTGTCTGTCTCCAACATCTCCAGCAGCTCCTATTCCCTGACGATTGGCGGCTTCTATGCCAAGGACAAGAACAAGTCCAACTGGATTATCTACCGCCTGTCCGATGTCATGCTGATGAAGGCCGAGGCACTGGCCTGCATGATGGGCGACGAGACCGAGCTCACCGAGCAGGACCAGAGCTACCTCAACCAGGCCTTCTCGCTCGTCAATGCCGTGAACAAGCGCTCCGTGGCGCAGGTGGAGTCGAGCCTCAGCGACACCTTGCAGGCCTCCGACTATCAGACCAAGGCCGCCATCACCACGCTGGTGCTGGCCGAGCGCCAGCGCGAGCTCATGTTCGAGGGCAAGCGTTGGTACGACCTGGTGCGCGCGGCACGCCGCAACGGCAGCACCAAGGTGCTCACCGACGCCGTCCAGGCCAAGTTCTCCTCGGGAAGCGCTGCCGTCATCAACAGGCTCCAGAAGATGGATGCCATCTACTGGCCCTACAACAACGACGAGCTGAAGGTGAACAAGAACATCACCCAGAACCCGGCCTTCGGCAGCGGCGAGGATGAGAACTATGAGAGAACCAACTAACCTAACAAGAATACGACAGATATGAAAGATAAACTTTTCAATTCGTTCAAGGCGCTCCTCTGCGGCGTGGCTTGCCTGGTGGCGGCCATGTTTGCCCAAAGCTGCTCCGACGAGCCTTCGGGCGACAACTACTATACCTTCACGGGCGAGATGATGAGCGACTACATCAACAACCGCCCGCAGTATAGCGAGTTCGCCTACATCCTGCAGCAGGCCGGCCTTTGGGACATCATGACCGCTTACGGGCAGTACACGCTCTTCCTGCCCAACAACACGGCCATCGACAACTATCTGGCCAAGGAGGGAAAGAGCAGCGTGGAGGAGCTCTCCAAGGAGGACTGCGACACCATCGCCCGCATGCACCTCGTGCCCTACATGTATTCCACGGCCGCCCTCTACCTCTCGATGGTGCCCTCCGACAACATGCTCGGGCAGCCCATCCAGGTTTCCGACACCGTCGATTCGGCACAGAACCCCACCAAGATTCTCAACCGCGAGGCCCTCATCATCTACTCCGAGCGCGACGACTCGGTGCAGAACGGCATCGTGCAGCCCATCACTGCCGTGCTGGAGAACGCCAACACGCAGCTGAGCGGCATCCTGGAGCAGAACCCGCGCATCTCCATGTTCTATGAGGCCTTGCGGGCCACCGGACTGGTCGACTCGCTGGTCAAGGTGCGCGACACCAGCTACGACCCCGACGACTATTCGGACTATTACTACACGTCCGACTTCTGGAACGAGAAGGCCGTGGTTCCCTCGGAGAAGAAATACGGCTTCACCGCGTTCATCGAGCCCGACGAGGTTTACGAGCAGAGGCTCAACCGTGAGGGCATCTCCACGTCGGAAGGCACGGTGCGCGCTCTCTACGACCTGGCCTGCAAGCTCTACGACCCCGTCTATGGCGACGATGCCGACTACCAGGCCGCCCATGACTTCAGCCAGATTACCGAGCGCTACAATCCGCTGAACATGTTCGTCGCCTACCACATCCTCACCCGCGACGTCATTGCCTACAGCAAGCTCACGCCCATCGAGATCAGCGGACGCGCCAGCCTGGGCACCGGGGCCATCGGCATCAAGACCGACAAGATGAACCCCAACGACTGGTATGAGACGCTCTGCCCCCACACCATGCTGAAGGTGGAGCAGGCCACCGTGCGCGACTATCTCGGCTCGGCCACACTCGGCCAGAGGTACATCAACCGGCGCGTCGACGAGACCAACAACATCGCCGGCGCACGCATCGTGCCCGAGGTGGAGGCTGTCTATGACCAGAACGGACTCAACGGACGCTACTTCTACATCGACGACGTCATCGCCTTCGACTACGACACGCAGAACCGTGTCTTCAACGACCGCATCCGCATGGACTTCTCCACCATCTGGCCCGAGGTGATGACTGAGAACATCCGCCTGAACGGCGACCCGAAGCAGGATGACAGCTCCGACGGAAAGACCGTCGACGAGAACTACCGCTACGGCAAGAACTACTGGTTCCCCGACGGCTATCTCGACCATGTCACCATGCGTGGAAACGGTGTCCTGGTCTACCGCCGGCCCCACTGGAACTTCTGGTCGTATGAGGGCGACGAGTTCAACCTCTTCGGCGACTACGACATCTCCTTCCGCCTGCCGCCCGTTCCCTATGAGGGCGACTATCAGATTCGTCTGGGCTTCTGCGCACTGAAGACGCGCGGCGTGGCACAAATCTACTACGACGACAAGCCCCAGGGCATTCCTATCGACATGCGCGTGTTCCTCAACGAGGACGCCGTGCTGGGCAACAAGTGGGCCACGAAGACCTGGTCCTCGATGACCGACGAGGAGAAGGCCGAGGACCAGAAGGTGCTGAAGAACCTGGGCTACTACCGCGGTGCCTACGGCGGCTTCCACACCAGCGGCACGAGCATCAACGAGTTCGTCGACAACTACCGCACCTACCGCCGCGTGCTCTGCACCGTCCACATCAATCCCAAGCAGGACCACTACCTGCGCATCCGCTGTACGTCGACCAGCAAGCTCGGCAACAACAACGAGTTCATGATGGACTATCTGGAGATTGTACCCAAGAGCATCTATGGCGTCACGGGCTCGGGGAAGATGGAGACCGACTTGTAATTCCATGTTTGACCAATAGAACAGAAAACGAAAATGAAACATATCAGCAAGATTCACCAAGCTCTGCTGGCTCTCACGGCGCTCGTCGCCGTGACGGCCTGCTCCGACGATTGGGACGACCATTACAAGGCGGGCAACATCATGGGCGACAGCAGCCTGTGGACGACCATCGAGGCCAACTCCGACTTGTCCAACTTCGCCAGCGTCGCACGGGCTGCAGGCTACGACAAGACGCTCGGCAGCAGCCAGGCCTTTACGGTCTTCGCTCCCGTGAACGCCGACTTCTCGGCCGAAGAGGCACAGGAGCTCATACAGACCTACAATGCCGAGAAGGCCGCCAACACCCGCGACAACGACAACACCACCATCAAGGAGTTCCTGCAGAACCACATCGCCCTCTACGACCACAGCGTGGCCACGTCGGGCAGCGACTCCGTCGTGATGCTCAACGGCAAGTACCAGATGCTCACCCCGTCCACCTTTGCCGGGCAGCAGCTGGTCTCCGCCAACCAGGCTTGTGCCAACGGCATTCTCTTCACCGTGGCCGGGCGGGCCACCTTCGCTCCCAACGTGTTCGAGTATCTCAGCAAGGACGCCGAGCTCGACTCGGTGGCGGCGTTCCTCAACTCCTTCAACGAGTATGAGTTCGACGCTTCCAGCAGTGTTCCCGGCGACATCAACGAGAACGGACAGACCGAATACCTCGACTCGGTGGTCAACCTGGAGAACGACGAGCTCTTCGAGAATCTCGGACGCATCAACTCCGAGGACAGCTCCTTCTGGATGCTCGCCCCCACCAATGAGGTGTGGAACCAATACGTGCCTGAATTCGAGAAATACTTCGTCTACGACAACAGCGTGAGCAAGCGCGACTCCATCCAGTGGGCCAACGCACGCTTTGCCTTGCTCAAGGGCATCGTCTTCAGCCGCACCAAGAACACCGACGCGTCCTTGCAGGACTCCGCCATGTCCACGCTGGCCGTCTCCTACAGCAACCGCTACAGGGCCTACGGCTCTTACGAGGACAAGTACTATCAGTACGACCATCCCTATGGCGAGGGCGGCGTCTTCACCGGAACGACGAATGTGGAGTGCAGCAACGGCCAGGTGATGAAGGCTTCCGACTGGAAGATTCTGCCCACGCAGACCTTCCTCCAGACGGTGCGCGTGGAGGGCGAGGATGGCGACCGCGACTCCGTCGACACCGAGAGCACCAACACGCCCGTCACCTACAGCGTGCAGAGCAACAGCCCCTACTACAGCCAAATCAGCGGCCACAGCTTCGTGCAGATTTCCCCGTCGGGGCGAAGCAACCAGGCCACGGCCTACTTCAGCATCCCCAACTTGCTGAGCAACGTGCCCTACGACATCATCATCAAGACCGCGCCGGCCCTGGCCGGTGACACGCTGGCCACCGACGACGAGCGGCTGCCGTGCCGCTTCCGTGTCCGCCTGCGCTATCAGAATGCCGACGGCACC
>CAZVWX010000001.1:6732-20530 GCA_964631105.1 uncultured Prevotella sp.
CGACCCTCGCCAGCAACGTCTACACCACCCAGGATTCTGTCGACACCTTCACCTTCACCTGCGTCAACGAAAAGGCCGGCGACCTCATCACGATTCCATACACCACGTATGATCCCTCCAATGACGAACGCCTCGGTCTTACCACCAAAGCCGAGCTCGTCATCGACACCCGCGCTTCGTCCACACAGGTGAACCGCCACCAGTACAACCGCATCCTCCGTATCGATGAAATCATCTTCAGACCGCATGTGGAAGAATAAACACCGACGCTATCAACCCTAATCGTATATTCCTATGACAATGATTCAATCATTATTCCAACATACCTTTCTGCGGCAGCTCGGCCGTGTCGGCGGACTGATGCTTCTGGCTGTCATCGCCCTCCCGGCGGTGGCCTTGGCCCAGGACGACGACACCGACGAGGAAGAGACCACCGACACGGTGGTGCGCCGCGTCGCCAAGCCACAGTATGCCACGCGTGAAATCCAGGGACGCGTGCTCGACCAGGCCACGCGCAAGCCCGTGGCCGGAGCCATCGTCTCCGCTTCCGGGGTCTCCGGCTACAGCGTGCTGACCGAGGACGACGGAACCTACAAGCTGAAGGTGCCCGTCTTCGCCTCGTCGCTCTATGTCACGGTTCCTGGCCACAACGCCGTGGCGCAAGGACTCGCCAAGGGCGCCCAGCAGCGCGACATCCTCATGCCCTCGTCGCAGTTCACGCCGAACTATGACGCCGACATGAACAGCCGCGACGACAAGACGGCCACCGACTTCGCCTACAGCAACGCCACCAACATCAAGGAGGAGGTGCAGTCGCAGCTCGGCGCCTACGCCTACACCCTGGAGCGCAGTGGCACCGCAGGCATCGGGGCCAACATCTTCATCCAGGGTCTCAACTCGCTGAATGTGAATGCGCAGCCCCTCATCGTCGTCGATGGCGTGGTGTTCGACCAGCAGTATGGCCGTCCCGTCATCCACGACGGATTCACCAACGACATCCTCTCCAACATCAATCCTGCCGACATCGAGAGCGTCCGCGTCATGCGCAACGGCACGGCCCTCTACGGCTCCAAGGGTGCCAATGGCGTCATCATCATCGAGACCAAGCGCAGCAAGAGCCTGGCCACGCGCATCACCGCCTCCGTTTCGGCCGGCATCACCACCAAGCCCAAGTTCATCGACATGATGGACGCCGAGGAATACCGCAACTACGCCTCCGCGCTGCTCGGCACCACCGACACCAAGGTGCGCGAGTTCCGCTTCCTCAACGAGGACCCCACCTATTATTATTACAAGCAGTACCACAACAACACCGACTGGAAGAAGGAGGTCTACCGCAATGCCTTCACGCAGAACTACGGCATCACCATCCAGGGCGGCGACGATGTGGCCAGCTACAACCTCTCCGTGGGCTACACCGACGCCAAGAGCACGCTGAAGTTCAACGACATGAGCCGCCTGAACATCCGCTTCAACACTGACATCCAGATTGTGCGCAAGCTCGACGTGCGCTTCGACGCGTCGTTCTCCAACCTCACGCGCGACATCCGCGACGACGGCACGCCCTCCGGCTACGACGAGGGCACGCCCACCTCGCCGTCCTTCCTGGCCTATGTCAAGGCGCCGTTCATGAGCCCCTACTCCTACGGACGCGGCCAGCTCTCCGACACCCAGCTCGACATCGAGGAGGAGTCCTACCTCAACGAGGCACTCGCCTCCTATACCAGCTACAACTGGAAGCTCGGAAACCCCTGGGCCTTGAACGAGTATGCCGAGGCTGAGAACAAGAACCGCTTCGAGAACTCCATGCTCAACATCACCGTCACGCCGAAGTATCACATCCTGCCCAACCTCACGCTGAGTGAGCACTTCAGCTACACGCTGGTCAACACCGACGAGAAGTACTACATCCCCATCAACGGCACCCCGTCCTACCGGGTGGCCACGCTGAACAAGACCTTCGACAACGAGGTGCGCTCGCTCTTCTCCAAGCAGAACTCCGTGATGTCAGACACCCGCCTCGACTGGAACCAGCGCTACAACGCCCACCAGATTGCGCTCTTCGCAGGTGTGCGCGTCAACTGGGAGAACTACACGCTCAACAACCAGCTGGGCTACAACACCGGCAGCGACAAGACGCCCTTCATGAGCGCCAGCCTGGCCAACGCCTCATCCAGCGGCACCAACGACAGCTGGACCGACGTCGCCTGGTATGCACAGGCCAACTACAACTATCTGGGCCGCTACTTCCTGCAGGCCAACCTCACCACTGAGAGCAGCTCGCGCTTCGGCGACAACTCCAGCGGGCTGCCCATGTCTGTCGACGGCAACACGTGGGGCATCTTCCCCGCCCTGCAGGCCTCCTGGGTGGCCACCAACGAGCCGTGGCTCACCAAGGCCTCCTGGCTCAACTACCTCCGCCTCACCGCCGGCGTCGACATGAGCGGCAACGACGACGTCGACTACTACGCCGTGCGCAGCTATATGAGCTCCAAGCTCTTCCTCGGAGCCATCTCCACGCTCACCGTCGAGGGCATCGGCAACACCAAGATACGCTGGGAGACCACACGCCGCGTCAACGCCGGACTCGACAGCCGCCTGTTCAACAACAAGCTCAGCCTCGGCTTCCACGTCTACAAGAGCTGGACCGACGACCTGCTCGCCCTGCAGCAGCTCAACTTCCTCTCCGGACTCGACACCAACTGGTCCAACGGCGGCAAGCTTGAGAACTTCGGCTACGATGTCTCCGCCAACTACAAGGTCATCAATCTGAAGAACTGGCAGTGGGAGGTCGGCGCGTCGCTCGGCCACTACAAGAACAAGATTACCGAGCTGCCCGACGGCCAGGACGCCATCAACACCTCCTACTATGGAGCCACCATCCGCACGCAGAAGGGCAGTGCCGCCAACCTCTTCTACGGCTACCGCACCCAGGGGGTCTTCGCCACCACCGAGGAAGCCCAGGCCGCCGGCCTCTACATCCTCGACGACAACGGCATCACCCACCATGAGTTCGGCGCCGGCGACATGCACTTCGTCGACAAGGACGGCAACGGGCGCATCGACGAGAACGACCGCTTCATCATCGGCGACCCCAACCCCGACATCTACGGCAACATCACCACCGCCTTGTCCTACAAGCGCCTCAAGCTCGAGGCCCGCTTCAACTACAGCTACGGCAACGATGTCTACAACTACCAGCGCTCGCAGCTCGAAGGCGGAAGCCGGTTCATGAACCAGACCACCAACCTGCTCTCGCGCTGGCAGATGGAGGGGCAGCAGACCTCCGTGCCCAAGGCCACCTTCCAAGACCCCATGGGCAACAGCCGCTTCAGCGACCGGTGGATTGAGGATGGCAGCTACCTGCGCCTGAAGACCGTGACGCTCTCCTACGACCTGCCCGTCAACTCCACCTTCATCCAGGGCATGCAGTTCTGGGTCCAGTGCAACAATGTCTTCACGCTGACCAAGTACCTCGGCTCCGACCCCGAGTTCTCGGCCACGTCTTCCGTCATCGGACAGGGTGTCGACCTCGGCCTGCTCGGCCAGAGCCGCTCCTTTGTCGCCGGATTAAAAATCAACCTCTAAACGTTACCAACTCCAAATACGGACCGTATGAAAACGAAACATATTCTGTATCTCCTCCTGGCCGTCTTCGTGGGAACCGCCACTTCGTGTAGCGATTTCTTCGACCAGGACTCCGACCACGTAACCTTCACCGACGACTTCCGGCTCGACAATCCCCGTGACACCATCTATGCCCTCACGGGCATCATGTCGAAGCTCTCAGCCCTCGGCGACCGAACCATCCTCCTCGGCGAGGCCCGCGGCGACCTGGTGAGCGTCACCACTGCCGCCAACGCCGACCTGCGCGCCGTTGCCAATTTCGACGTCAACGACAGCAACCGCTACAACAGCCCGAAGGACTACTATGCCGTCATCAACAACTGCAACCTCTACATCTCGCTCTGCGACACAGCCCTCTCCGACACCCACACCAGCAACAACAGCGTCTCGGGCAAGGTGTTCATGAAGGAGTATGCCGCGGTGAAGGCCTTCCGCGCCTGGACCTATCTGCAGCTCGTCCTCAACTATGGGCGCGTGCCCTTCGTCACCGAGCCCATCCTCACCAAGGAGGCTTCCGAGGCCACCTATCCCATGAAGGACATCCAGGAGGTGTGCACGTGGCTCATCAACGACATCGCACCGCTGGCCGGCGAGCGCCGGCCGGGGCTGGGCACCATCGGCGTCATCGACTCCCGCCTGCTCTACTTCCCCATCTACTTCCTCCTGGGCGACCTCAACCTCTGGGCCGGCAACTACCAGGAGGCCGCGCTCGCCTACTACCGGTTCCTGAACACCGAGAACGGAAGCGCCGCCACGCGCCCCATCGGCCTCACCTATTATGGATGGGCCAACACCACGTGGACGTCGTTCGACCAAGCCGGCGACTGGCGCGGACAGTTCAGCCGCGAGGGATGGTGGGGAGCCACCGGACAGGAGCTCATCACCATGATTCCCGGCGACTCCGTCCCCTCGCAGGACAACTATTCGCAGCTGCGCAACATCTTCAACAGCACCAGCGACAACGACTACAAGCCCAGCCTCGTGCCCTCGCAGTCGCTCCGCACGCTGTCGGCCTCGCAGGTCAACTGCGTCCTCACGCCCACCTACGATGTGGTCTATGCACCCTCGGGGCTTAGCGACGAGCGCGCCGGCGACCTCCGCTTGATGTTCGCCTGGAACCACAGCAACCGCACCATCAACAGCAACCGCGTGGAGTATCAGACCATCTGGAAATACCAGACCCAGAACATCCACATCTACCGCCGCGTGATGGCCTACCTGCGCATGGCCGAGGCCCTCAACCGCGCCGGCTATCCCTACTTCGCCTACGAGATTCTGGCCCGGGGCGTCAACAACCAGGTGCTGGCCGACTATGTGCTGCCCTACTGCACCACGCAGGCCGACAGTGCCTTCGTCAACCAGTTCAACTTCCCCTACACGGCCACGAGCGGTTACATCGTCTACGACCCGCGCGTCAACTCCTCCTCTTCCTACATCAACACCATCGGCATCCACTCGCGCGGCTCTGGCTGGGCCATGGAGAACGCCTACTACCAGATGCCTTATCCCGAGTTTGATCCTGCCGACACCGTGCTCACCGCAAAGGAGTATTTGGAGAAAATCAAGAGCTACCAGATTGAGAAGGTCGAGGACATGATTGTCGACGAGGGCGCCCTGGAGTGCGCCTTCGAGGGCACCCGCTACTACGACCTGCTGCGTGTGGCCCTGCGCCGTGGCGACCTCGACTATCTCGCCTCGCGCGTGGCCACCCGCGGCGGCGCCGATGCCGAGGACACCGCACTGCGGTCCAAGCTCCAGTCGATGCAGAACCTCTTCCTCCACTACCAGGGGAAGATAGGCTACTGATACCGGCCCTTTCGGGTTCCCCGGCGAACAGGCCTCCACTCCACCTGCCCCACGGCTGCCGTGAGGCAGGTGGCGGGGGCGTTCGCCGGGGAATCCGAATACTTGTCTTTCCACAACACCGAAAATTCCATTCTATGCACATACATCAGCCTTTCCGCTCCATGCTCCTGTCGGCGGTGTTCCTGCTGCCCTCGGCCGCAGCCCTTGCCAACAGCGAAGTCACGGTTGAGCAAGTCACCGAGCCCGTCGCCATCGCCGACGGCACCGACTATCACATCACCTCCTCCACGCCATTCGCCACCGGAGCCACGGTCAGCCTCTCGTCGACGGGCGGCTCCGTCGTCATCCTCGACGGCCTGAAGCCCTCGCTGGCCCTCACGCGCCTCTCCGCCATCCTCGTCGACGGGCGCCAGGCCGAGCGCGGCGCCAACTGCGACATCCGCATCCACGCCCAGGGCACCATGGTGCTGCCCTACACCGAGAACGACCATCCCCTCACCGTCTACAGCGAGACCAACTATGGCGGCACCGCCGTGAACGACTTCGGCCTGGAGGACAACGGCGGATTCATGGTCACCCTCACCAGCGAGAAGCTCAACAACAAGATTCGCTCCTTCAAGCTCCGCCGCGGTTACATGGTCACCTTCTCCACCCTTGCCGGAGGCTACGGCTACAACCGCTGCTTCATTGCCGCCGACGCCGACCTGGAGATGGCCTCGATGCCCGCCATCCTCGACCGCAGCATCTCCTCCTACCGCGTCTTCAAGTGGAACGACACCGCCAAGAAGGGACTGGCCAACAACACCAGCGCCACCAGCAACGACCTGCTGCGCACCACGTCGTGCTACTCCTTCGGCAACGGCGAGGACACCGGCTGGGACCGCGAGTGCGTGCGCCACCACATCCACGAGGGCTGGCCCAGCATCGCCTCCATCGGCGGCAACGACTACACCACCTCGGCTCCCACCGTGAAGACCAACAACGAGCCCGGCAACTCCAGCGACGACGAGCCCGCCACCGTCGACCAGGTGCTCGCCAACTGGCAGGCCCTCATGGCCACCGGCAAGCGCCTCTGCTCGCCCTCGTCCCACGACGGCTCGCTGCAGTGGCTGCGCAACTTCATGGACTCCATCGACGCCCGCGGCTGGCGCTGCGACGTGCTCGACATGCACTGCTACTGGCCCGAGGGGTCGTTCTACAACCTGGCCGGATGGTACAACTCCTACCACCGCCCCATCTGGATCAGCGAGTGGGTGTGGGGAGCGTCGTGGAACAGCAACGGGGCCTTCGCCAGCGGCGTCACCGAGGACCAGAACGCCACCCATGTCATGAACATCGTCAACAATCTGGAAAGCTGGGACTATGTGGAGCGCTACTTCTATTGGGACTCCGAGCGCGACCCCTCCCACCTTGTGAAGGACGGCGCCCTCACGGCTGCCGGGCGGCAGTATGCCGCGCTCAACTCCAAGGTGGGCTACAAGGCCAGCCTCAACTATGCGCCAGCCCTGCCCAAGAGCAAGGGCCTGCCCGCCGACCTCGCCGTGCGCTACGACATGGCTGCCGACACCGCCCTCATCACCTGGACGGAGCCCAACGGCGAGTACAATGCCTCGATGACCCTGGAGTGCCAGCTGCCCGGCACCACCGCGTGGACCGCCGTCAGCGACATCCCCCTCCAGGAGGGCGCCGCCTCCTATCAGTACACCGCCACCGGCGTTGCCCGCGGCACCGTCTTCCGCGTCCACGTGGTCTATGCCACCGGCGAGAGCCTCTACACCAGCCGCACGGCCACCGCCGTGCCCGAGACCATTCCTGCCGGAACGGCCCTTGAGGTGGACGGGCGCACGGTCTATGCCGGCGGCAACCTGCTCGCCAACGGCGACTTCACCCTCGGCACCACGGGGTGGACCAACGGCGAGGGCAACGAGGTGTCGCTGCCCGACTTCGAGGTCGTGCCCCGCGACGGCTACCAGGGGCTGCCCTTCCTGCAGGCCTACTCCAATGGTGCCAAGACGTCGGCCGCCTCGCTGCTCACCACCGTCAGCGTCGAGCCCGGGGCCACCTATTATTTCTCCGGCAGCATCAACTTCCCCGGCGGCTCGCAGTTCAGCACCATCGTCCTCACCGACGAGGCCCGCGCCGACTCCTCCGTCGCCGTCATCCCGGCTTCCGACGTGTGGACCAAGTTCTCGCGCACCTTCACCACGGGCCCCTACAGCCACGTCACGTTCGCCTTCCGCCGCCTCAACGCCACCGCCGCCTATTCCGGCTTCAGCCTCCAGCGCCTCTTCGCCACCCAGGCCGAGGCCCTGGCCGACGGCGCCGAGTGCCAGTCGCGCCGTGAGCAGGCCGAGGCCGCCCATCCCTCCTTCGCCACCCTGGCCGCCGAGGCCCGTGCCGACTCCCTGGCGCGTGTCGCCGCCGGCATGACGGCTGTCGGGCTCTCGCCCGGCACGGAGTACGCATGGCAGTCCACCGACTATGTCGCCAACCCCTCGTTCGCCTCTTCAGTCTCGTCGTGGCAGAAGGCCGGCTCCTACACCGCCGGCACCCAGCAGACCTCCACCCTCGGCGGGCTGACCTGCTGGACGGCCCGCTGGACGAACCTCTCCGCCTCCACCACGCCCACGCCGACGATGGACGTGCGCCAGTCGCTCTCGCAGCTCGCCCACGGCTACTACATGCTCCGCGTCAAGGCCGCCTCCGACCATGCCGGGCTCTCCACCCAGCACGCCTATCTCGTGGCCGGCGCCGACAGCCTGTCCACGCCCGCCCTCACCTGGGCCGTGGCCGACATCGGCATCGTGCCCGACAGCGACCGCTGGCAGTCGCTGGCCACGCTGCCCGTCTATGTCGACGAGCGCACCGATGGCGCCGTCGGCTTCGCCACCTCCAAGGAGGGGGCCGTCGACAATGCCTGGAAGCCCTACGGCGATGCGTCGGGCACCGGCGACCTGCGCGAGGGCTCCTTCTATGTCACCGACTTCCAGCTGCTCCATCTGCCCGCCTACCGCGTCACCACCGACGCCAGCCACTGGCGCAGCCTCTGCCTGCCCTATGCCGTCCGCTCGGCCGAGGGCCTGCGGCTCTATCGCGTCGCCGGCACCGACGCCGCCGCCTCCCGGCTCTATCTCACCGAGGTCGACGAGGTGGCTGCCGGCGTGCCCTGCGTGGTGTGGTGTGCCGACACGGTGCAGATGGTGATGGAGGAGGGCGACCCCGTGAGCCGCGCCTCCACCGTCGACGGCGTGCGGGGTTACCTCTACCAGTCGGGGGCCACCCGCGCCGCCCGCAACTCCTGGGTGCTCACCGGCGGGCAGTGGGTGCAGCAGACCTCCTCGGTGCGCAACGAGCGTGCCGCCATCGCCAGCTACAGCGCCATCATCCCCGACGCCGCCCAGCTGCCCGTGCTCGACACGCCCACCGCGGTGTCGCTGCCCATGGGCAATGCCACGGCCATCAGCGGCATCAGCTCCGGCACTGACGGTGCTCCCGCCACCTATTATCACATCGACGGCACCCGCACCGACCGGCCCGCCCCCGGCACCGTGGTCATCCAGGTGAAGGACGGACGCGCCGGCAAGGTCGTCGCCCGATAAAATCTCCGGCTCCGCACGGGGCGGGCCCTTATGGCGGCCCGTCCCGGCAAGCCGGACAACGATAACCAACAATTCCAAATGTCAGATATGGACAAGTCATTACTCATCACCGGCCTGCTCGCCCTGGCCACGCTCGGCGCCCAGGCCCAGGCTCCCACGGTCACCACGGGCAAGCGCTTCGCCCGCGGCGCCACGATGGCCTTCGGCCGCCTCACGTGTGTGGGGCAGGGCTCCGCCGTCACCGAGCGGGGCTTCTGCTACGCCACCCATCCCAACCCCACCGTGGCCGACAGCACCACCACCGGGACGCTCTCCCTCAACGGCACCATCTATTGGCTGCAGGGCCTCACCCCCTCCACAAGCTATTACATGCGGGCCTATGCCAAGGCCGCCGACGGCAGCGTGGGCTATGGCGAGGTGCGCCACTTCTACACCCTGCCCAAGGCCACCATCAGCTACACCATCCGCTCCGACGACGCCAACCCCGAGCCCGTCGCCCGCATCACCAGCGCCGTGAAGGACGCCGTGGACTATTGGACCAACCTCACCTCCATGCAGGGCTTCTATCCCAACGTGGGCTACAACTCCGGCACGCCCACCGCCGACTGCTCTTATGGCGGATGGGTGCGCGTGGGACCCAATGCCAGCTACCAGCGCACGGGCACCATCCTGCATGAGTTCCTCCACGGCGTGGGCGTGGGCACCACCGACACGTGGTACAACAATCCCGACATGCGCACGGGCACCAGCCGCGGCTACTGGCTCGGCGACCGCGTCACCAACGTGGTGCGCTTCCTGGCCGACAACAACACCGCCCAGCTCAACGGCGACAACCAGCACCTCTGGCCTTACGGCATCAACGGCGCGCAGGAGGACACCGGCGAGCCGTCGCTCTACATCGCCAACTCGCTGGTCTGCCAGGCCCTCGGCGAGGACGGGCTGCCCCTGACATCGGCCATGGGCTTCGCCACGCCCTACGACGCCCTGGACGCCGTCGACACGGTGAAGTACTATCTCAAGAGCGAGGACCCCGACCACGGCCTCCAGTCGGCCTATCTCGTCGAGCAGGGCTCTGCCGGCCTGCTGCGCTGGCGCACCATGACCACGGGCGAGGCCGCGGCCAACGACAGTGCGGCGTGGCACTTCAGCTACAACCCCGTCACTTGCCTCTACACCATGCGCAACGCCGCCACGGGCCGCTATGTGACTTATTCGGGCACGTCGACGAACGTGTTCTCCACGCGCAACGTCGACGCCACCGACAGCCGAGCCCAGCTGCAGCTCATGCCGGGACGCGCCGAGGTGGCCGGGGTCGACTCGCTGCGCGGGTACTTCATCCTCTCCAACCAGCACTCCATGACCTCGCCGTGCCTCGTGGCCTCGGCCTCGGGGGCCACGACCACAGGCGTGTTCACCTTCTCCAACGCCGCCACCGACCGCCGCTGGCTCATCCTCACCGCCGACGAGTGCACAGCCTTCGACGCGCAGGTGTTCCAGCTGAAGAAGGATGAGGCCGACGCGCTGCTCGTCGAGATGCAGAAGCTGCGCTACGTGAGCCACACCCAGGACGCGTCGGCCACGAACAGCACCTTCACCACGGCCATCCGCAACCTGCGGCAGGCGGCAGCGGCGGCCACGACGACCACGGCCCTCGACTCCATCATCGACGCGGGCTACGAGGCCACCTACAACTACCTCTCCCATGTGTCGGCACGCAACAGCAGCTCGCCCTTCGACCTGACCTTCATGCTCAGCAACGCCGCCGTGACCGCACTCGACGGATGGACGGGCTCGCCCACGCTGGGCAACGACTGCGCCGAGTTCTATGAGCAGAGCTTCGACTTCTACCAGGTGTTGCAGCACCGGCTGCCGCAGGGCTCCTACCGCCTCCACGCGCAGGCCTTCCAGCGCCCGGGCACTTCCGCCGCCTCCTACACCGCCTGGCTCGCCAACCCCACCGAGGGGCTCACGGCCACGCTCTATGCGGCCCAGAACGGCCGCCTGGTCGACAACATCTGGGACTGCGCCCTCAAGGGCGGTGTCGGCGCGGGCACCGAGGCCGTGCAGAGCGGCAACTACGTGCCCAACAACATGGAGGCGGCGGCTGCCTTCTTCGACTATCAGCCGGCCGACGGCTCCATCATGTACGACGACACGCTCGCCTTCTCGCTCAGCGAGCCGGTCGAGCATCTGCGCATCGGACTCACCGACGCGTTCGACGGGCAGCTGTCGGGCGCCAAGGGCGGGGGCGGACGGCTGCAGGCCGCCTCGCTGACCAGCTACTGGACCATCTTCCGCAACTTCCGCCTCTACTATCTCGGGCCGCCCAGCGCCACCGGCATCACGGCTCCCGCGGCCACGGCCACGACCCCGCAGGCCGTCTACAACCTCATGGGACAGCGTGTGCGCCAGGGCTCCTCGCTGAGCGGGCTCCCCGCAGGTGTCTACATCGTGAATGGGAAGAAGATTCGTGTGCGATGAGTCTTCCATGATGACATGAAAAAAACGCTCCCTCCGAGAGGGGGCGTTTTTTTTCTTGTCGCAACAGCCCCCGTGCCGGGGCTGCATCCACCGTGCAGTCGTGGCATCATCGGGCATATGAAACGCCCCTTCGGCGCGTGCGGGCCGGCACAAGGCGCGGCCCCTGCCGTGGACAATCACGTGCCCCCGTTGGCTTGATGGCGGCAGCGCAGGACGGGGCTGGCAGTGTGGGGCACGTGGTGCAGCCCCGGCGCGCCCGCGCCTCACGTGTGTCGCTCGCGCCCCGCCCATTTCCGCAGGCGGCGCAGCAGGGCGCGGCCGATTTGCCGCAGGTGGCCGTGGCGCAGGTTCAGCCACAGCTCCTCCATGCTCCGCGCCACCTTCACCCACGGGTGGTTCCAGGCCATGGTGCGGTAGAGGTGCTGGCGGTAGGGTGCGTATTCCATCACGTAGCGCGGATGGCGCAGCGGGCGCGTCACGTCGTAGCGCCGCATGGTGAAGATGCGGCGCAGGCCCCGCGGCATCGTCGCCAGCGCCGAGTAGTGGGTGGAGTCCGCCGTGGCCCCCACGTTGCTCACCATGTTGCGCGTCGGCATCACCGCCAGGCCGTTGTTCATCAGCATGCTCGCCCAGAACACGCTCTCGAAGTAGGGCTTCCCGCTCGCCGCGTGGTCGCGGCACATCGCCATGAAGTCGCGGCGGTAGCCGCGGTCGCTGACCAGGGCCTCCAGGCTGCGCCGCGCGTAGTCGTCGCGCATGAAGCCGTAGTTGCCGTCCCAGCGGCTCACCACCCTTCGCCACGACGCCCATCCCCAGATGGAGAACGCCGAGGTGAAGAAGTAGTCGTCGGGCACGCCGGGCGTCACCTCGTCGGTGTTGAACCCCGCCACCATCCACACGCGCGGGTCGTGCTCGTAGCGGTCGAGCATCTCCTTGCAGAAGGCGATGAACGTCGGGGCCACCACCACGTCGTCCTCCACCACCACCACCTTGTCGGCCAGTGAGAACGCCCACTGCTGCGACCGGTAGCCCGACGGGTCGCAGCCCGCGTTCTCGGTCTGGTAGTTCCGCCTCACCTCGCACTGCCAGTCTATCTTCTCCGGGGCCACGATGCGGCGGCAGGCCTCCACGCCGCGTCGGTCGGCCTCGTTGCCTGGCCGCGGCCCGTCCTGGTAGAGGAAGAGGCGCGACGGCCTGGCCTCGCGCACGGCGGCGAAGGCCTGGGCGAAGGTCTCGGGGCGGTTGAAGAATAGCATCAGCACCGCCACGTCGGTCTTGTAGGGCTGTCTCATCCGGGTTCTCCTGTCATCTCATCCTGTTGCGGAACTCCGACGGCTTGTAGCCCGTCTTCGTCTTGAATTTCGACGAGAAGTAGTCGGGCGACTCGAAGTTCAGCCGGTAGGCTATCTCCTTGATGCTCTTGTCCGTGGTCACCAGCAGCTCCTTGGCCCGCTGCAGGCGCAGCTCCTGCTGGTACATCGCCGGGGCCACGCCCGTGAACTCCTTGAAGAGTTTTCGGAAGTTGGAGTAGCTCACGCCCATCTCGTCGGCCACCTCCTGGATGGTCACGTCCTCCTCCAGTGTCGAGCGGATGCGCGTGCGCGCCTTGTTGATCAGGTCCACGTGTGCCTGGTTCTTGCCCAGGATGATGTTCCGCTGCAGCGAGTACATCAGTCCGACGAGGTGGTTCACGATGCCCGCCAGCGTCTGCTGCACGTAGGCCGCCTCCTCCTGCGCCGTGGCCAGCGCCTCGTTGTAGAGGCTCTCTATCTCGCTGCTGTAGCCGATGTGGTAGATGGGGTGCGCCGGCGAGAGGAACCCCGCCCTCACCCGGTCGTCCACGTTCTTGCCCTTGAAGCCGATCCAGTGGCTCTTCCATCCCGTCTTCTCCGAGGGGTGGTAGGAGTGCCACTCGCCGGGGAAGAGCAGGAACATGTCGCCCGGCCGCAGGTGGGCGCATTTCACGTGTGCCGACTGGAAGGTGCCCTCGCCCTCGGGGTTGTAGAGCAGTTGGTATTCGGCCAGCTCGCGGCCCCGGCTCACGTCGAAGTAGTAGCCGTCGGCGTGGCCGCGCGTGGGGTAGGGGTCGCCCGGGGCTATCTCCTCATAGCCGATGGTGCTCACCGTCAGCCCCCAGAGTGCGTCGCGGTTGTTGGCGACAAGGTATTTGCTGGTTTGCATCGTTCAAATGTTTTTGCTTTTGCAAAGATAATGAAAAGCAAGGACAATGCAAAATGAATCCCATTCATTTTTATTGTTGAGGTGCAGCCTGTCTTATGCAAAGA
>CAZVWX010000002.1:0-19105 GCA_964631105.1 uncultured Prevotella sp.
CCTCCACATCCCCATCATCGGCAACGGCGACGTCACCACGCCCGGGGAGTGCCGCGAGGCCTTCGACCGCTATGGCGTCGACGCGGTGATGGTGGGCCGCGCCACCTTCGGGCAGCCGTGGCTCTTCAGCGACATGCGGGCCGCCCTCGACGGTCCCGGCCAGGCCGCCCCGCTCACCACCGACGAGAAAATCGACATCCTGGAGGAGCAGCTCGACATCAACATCGGGCGCACCGACGAGCGCCGGGGCATCCTGCACACACGGCGCCACCTGGCCGCAAGCCCCCTGTTCAAGGGCATCGCCAACTTCCGCCCCACGCGCATCGCCATGCTCAGGGCCGAGCGGCGCGACGAGCTCGTGGCCATCCTGGAACACTGCCGGGGCCTGCTCAAAGCCCAGGCCTGACATAGCCCGACGAAACGAAACACCATGGAACAACTGCTGCACTACGTCTGGAAACACAAGATGTTTCCGCTCAGCCCCCTCGCCACCACCGACGGCGAGCCGGTGGAGGTGGTAGACCCGGGACTGCACAACCGCAACGCCGGGCCCGACTTCTTCAACGCCAAGCTGAAGATTGGCGGCATGCTGTGGGTGGGCAACGTGGAGATACACGACAGGGCCAGCGACTGGTTCGCACACGGCCACCAGAACGATCCGCGATACAACAACGTGGTGCTGCACGTGTGCGGCGTGGCCGACACCGTGGCCACCACGCAGGACGGCAAGCGGCTCAAGCAGATGGAGCTCGGCGTGCCGCCCGACGTGGAGCGCAACTACCGCGAGCTGCTCTCCATCGACAGCTACCCGCCGTGCTACCAGGCCATCCCGCAACTGTCGAAGCTCACCGTGCACTCATGGATGAGCGCCCTGCAGACCGAGCGCCTCGAACAGAAGACCGAGGCCATAGCGCGGCGGGTGAGGCTCTGCGACGGCTCGTGGGAGGCCGCCTACTTCGTCACGCTGGCCCGCAACTACGGGTTCGGCATCAACGGCGACGCCTTCGAGCAGTGGGCGCTCAACGTGCCGCTGAACGACGTGGCCCACCACCGCGACGACGTGTTCCAGATTGAGGCCGTCTTCATGGGCCAGGCCGGACTGCTCGACATCGGCACCGTGCCCGAACGGCATCGCGACGAGGCCCTGGGCGAGGGCTACTTCACAAGGCTGAGAAACGAGTACCTGTATCTGGCCCACAAGTTCTCGCTCCACCCCATCGACGCGCGGCAGTGGCGGTTCCTGCGCCTCAGGCCGCAGAACTTCCCCCACATCCGCATCTCGCAGCTCGCCAACCTCTACTGCCAGCACAAGGCAAGCCTGAGCCAGATTGCCGAAGCCGCTTCGGTGAAGGAGCTGAAGGACATGCTCGAGGTGGGGGTGACGCCCTACTGGGAAACCCACTACACCTTCGGGGCGGCAAGCCCGCGCAGCACCAAGCGCCTCTCGTCGGCCTCGCTCAACCTGCTCCTCATCAACACGGTGGTGCCGGTGCTCTTCGCCTACGGCCGCCACAAGCTCGACGACCGGCTCTGCGACCGCGCCTTCGACATCCTGGAGCAGCTCCGCGCCGAGAACAACTACATCGTGAGGATGTGGCAGAAGGTGGGGCTGCCGGTCGACAACGCCGGCGACAGCCAGGCCCTGGTGCAGCTGAAGAAGGAATATTGTGACCGCAAGGACTGCCTGCGCTGCCGCTTCGGCTACGAATATCTGAAGCACGCGGCCTCCGGCGGCCCGTCATCAACTTAGCCGGCACGCCGCCGGGGGCTGGCCGACAGCCCGGACGGGGGGAAGGAACAAGCAAGAAGCAAAGAAACAATACCGAAACATGGAGAAATACATTTTTGAGACCAAGATGGAAGTGCGCGACTACGAGTGCGACATCGAGGGCATCGTGAACAACGCCAACTACCTGCACTATCTTGAGCACACGCGCCACCGATTCCTGCAACACGTGGGACTGAGCTTCGGCGAGATGCACACGCGCGGCATCGACCCCGTGGTGGCGCGGATGACGCTGCGCTACAAGGCCCCGCTGCGCTGCGACGACTGGCTCGTGTCGCGGCTGTGGATAGAGAAGAAGGGACTGCGCTACATCTTCCACCAGGACATCTTCCGCGAAAGCGACGACCGGCTGTGCTGCCAGGCCGTGGTGGAACTGGTGTGCCTCGTCAACGGACGGCTCGGCAACAGCGAGGAGTACGACCGGGCTTTCGCACAATATTACGCCGGCAACGATGACTGAAGACGCGCGACACACCGTCATGGCCATGGCCCTGAGCCGCGTGGAGTGCCGCCACAGGGTGTCGTTCCAGCCGCTGTGCGAGCGGCTGGGGTCGCTGGCCGCCCTGACGGAGCACACGGGCGACATCACTTCGGTGGTGGACGACGCCTCGCCCCACCTCGTGAAGCTCCTCGCCGAGGCCGGGAGCGAGACTGCCCGCGCCCGCGACGAGCTGGCCTGGGTGCGCGACCACGGGTGCCGCGTGCTCACCTACGACGATGACGACTACCCCCAGCGGCTGCGCCCATGCCCCGACGCGCCACTCGTGGTATACTATTGCGGCACGGCCGACCTGAACGCACGCCACGTGGTCGCGGTGGTGGGCACACGCAAGGTCACCCGCTACGGCCGCGACCTCATCCACGCCTTCACCGCCTCGCTGGCCCGGAGCTGTCCCGGGACGCTCGTGGTGAGCGGCCTGGCCTACGGTGTAGACAGCGAAGCCCACCGCGAGGCCCTGGCTTCGGGCTTGTCGACGGTGGGCGTTGTGGCCCATGGGCTTGACATGATTTATCCGCGGGCCCACCTGGAGCTGGCGCAGGCCATGGCGCAGCGCGGCGGCGTGCTCACCGAGTTCACCACCCGCACGCAGCCCGTGGCGGCCAACTTCGTGCGCCGCAACCGCATCGTGGCCGGCATGGCCGACGCCGTGGTGCTCGTGGAAAGCGCGCGCAAGGGCGGCGGGCTCATCACCACGTCGATAGCACAAAGCTACGGGCGCGACGTGTTCGCCTTCCCCGGGGCCGTCGGGGCCACGTGGTCGGAAGGCTGCAACAACCTCATCCGCGACAACGGGGCCATGCTCATCACCTCGGCCGACGACCTGGTGAAGGCCATGGGATGGGCCGACGACGCCCACCTGGCCAAGGCCAGGCGCGACGGCATAGAGCGGCAGCTCTTCCCCCAGCTCGACGAGGCTGAGCAAAGCGTGGTGGCGGTGCTGGCGAAATCGAACGACCTGCTCACAAGCCAGCTGGCCGCCCTCTCGGGCCTCAGCATGGAGAGCCTGCCCAAGACGCTCTTCACTCTGGAGATGAAAGGCGTGGTGAAGACCATGGCGGGAGGCTTCATCCACCTGCTGAGGCGCTAGGGTCAGTCGAACTTCACCTTCAGTCCGAAGACAAAGGCCGTGCCGGGCGAGTAGTTGGCATAGCGCCGGTCAGTCCAGTCGATGCGCCGGTCCACCTGGTTGAAGAGGTTGTCGATGCCGAAGCTCGGCTCCAGGGCCAGGTGCCGGCCGACCACGATGTTGTGGCTCGTGTTCAGGTTCCACACGCCATAGCCGGGCGCGGCCTCGTAGCCGGGATAGTAAGTCCGGCCCTGCATGCGCCCGTTGATGTTCACATTCAGCGTGTACTTGTTCCACCACGTGTGCACATAGTTGGCCGCCACGGTCACGGTGTTGTGCACGGTGCGCTCCAGCCCAATCCATTCGCCGCCCGTCTTGGTCTTTCCGTCGACGTAGGCGTAGTTGGCCGAGAGGGTGAGGCCGTTGGCGGGATAGACGTTCAGGCCCGCGCTGATGCCGCGCACGATGCCCTTGTCGCTGTTCATGTAGCGGTTGTAGCTGGTGAGCGTGGTGAACGACTCGTCGGTGATGTCGTCGGGGAAGGCCTGCTTGAGCATCTCCTTGGCGGCATCGTCGATGTCGACGCGCTCGCGCACAATCATGTCGTTGACGAAGTTGGCGAATCCGGTCACCTCCACCGAGAAGAGGCTGTTGCCGTATCCGGCCGTCACGCCTACGTAGTTGCTCTTCTCCGGGTCGAGGTCACGGTTGCCGAAGGTCACCACCGGCTTGCCGCGCATGTTGCTGCGATAGTAGTGGTAGTAGAGCTCGTCGAGCCCCGGTGCGCGGAAGCCCATGGCGTAGTTGGCGCGCAGGCTGAGGCCGCCCAGCTTGTAGAGCAGAGCCACCTTGGGGGTGAAGTGGTTGCCGAAGGCCTCGTTGTGGTCGTAGCGCACGCCCACCGTGGCCGAGAGCCCTTCCAGGAGCCGCGTGTCGTGCTGCAGGAATCCCGAGAGGTTGTAGACGTGCTGGTCCACGTCGCCCGACGTGGCGATGAGGAAATCGTTCTTGTACTCGGCTCCGATGATGGTGGTGCTCCCCTTGTAGAAGTGGTTCGTGCTCTTCACGTTCACATCATAGAGTTGCTGCTTCTTCGACTGCGTGTATTCGCCCAGCTCGTGGGTCACCTTGCCGCGGCTCATCACCTGGGTGCGGTACTCGTCGCCGTAGCGGAAGTTGTGGCTCAGGAAGTCGACGTTCAGGATGTGGGCTGGATTGAAGATGTATTGTGCACCCGCCGTCCAGCGCATCGTCTTGAAGCGCATGTCGTAGTCGTAGCCGCTGCTCCATCCGGTCTGCTTGCGCGGGCGGTCGGTCATCTTGTAGTTGTAGCTCCCCTCGCCGTAGAGCGAGAGTCCCTTCAGCGGCCTCAGCTCCAGCCGCTGGCTGACGAAGTTCTGGTTGAAGCCGATGACCAGTGGTTGCAGGCTGAGCTGCGTGTCGCCCTCGGGAGCGTCGCCGGTGTATTCAAGGTTGTTGTTGCGGAAGCTGTTCTGCTCGTTGTGCGAGAATCGCGTGTAGCTGCTCACCCACTTGTAGTTCAAGTCCAGGTTGACGTTCTCGGTGAGCTGCCCCTTGGCGCCGATGCGCGTGTCGGAAGTCACCTGGAAGAGCTTGTCCTTCGGTTGGTCGGTGATGATGTTGATGACGCCGCCGATGGCGTCGCTACCATAAAGAGCCGACGCAGCGCCGTCGAGCACCTCGATGCGCTTGACGGCCCCCATGTTGATTTGGTTCAAGTCGACGTTGCCGGAGATGTCGCCGACCACCTTCTGCCCGTTCACGAGGATGAGGATGTACTTGTTGCCCAGTCCGTTGAGCCGGATGTAGCTGCCCATGCTCGTCGGTGCGAACTGCACGTTGGGCATCAGGCGCGTCAGCGCCGTCTGGAAGTCGGTCACTCCGGTTTTGGCAATGTCGCCCGCCGTGAGCACGCTCACGGGCGTGGTGGAGTTGCGCAGGCGCTCGTGGTGGCCGTTTCCGGTCACCACCACCTGGTCGAGCTGGTGGATGCCGCCGAAGGAGGTGGTGTCGTTCTTCGCCGACCCAACGGCGAAAGCGCTTGTCGCCGTGGCCATGAGGGCCAGGGCGGCGATGATGTTTTTCTTCTTCATACCTATTTATTGTTGGTTTCTCATCTTCTTCATCATGCCCCTCACCTGCGCGAGGACGCGGCTCCTCACGGCGGGCAGCTCCAAAAGGCCCTCGTCCACCACGTCCACCTGGTATCCCTTGGCCTCGAGCTCGCGCTTCCACTTCCCCCTGATGTCGCGCAGGGCGTGGTTGCCCGCGATGAGGAGCAGCGGATAGAGCGTCACGCGTCTGTCGCCCGTATGAAGGAGAATGTCCTCCACGGCCGCCAAGTCGGGATAATTCTCCAGCGTGCCCACATGGAAGCGGGTGTGGCCCGAGTGCTGGAGCACGTAGTCCACCAGGGCGTACATCGCGTTGGCCGGGTCGGCGGAGCCGTGGCCGACGAGCACCACCTGTCCCTCGACGCCACCCAAGCGCCTGGCAAGCACGCCGGCCAGCCACTGGCAGTCGCGGCTGTCGTAGAGCAGGGGGCGCGTCAGACCGATGGTGAGGCCGCCGCAGCCGTCGGCGGCACGCTCCACGTAGCGTGTCATCGCCCCGTCGAGCAGCTGGCAGTTGGCCACCACCACCGTGTCGAAGCCCAAAGCCCGAAGGCTGTCGAGGGCTTCGCCGACGAGCGGCCTCCTGACGCCCCGCCTCCGCAGCGCGTCCACCACCTTGGGCGAGATGTAAGCCTCGGCCACGGCCGTGCCCGTGAGGCTGTCGACCATCAGGCGCGTCATGGCGTCGGTGGTCATCAGCCGGGCAGCGTCGTTGTTGGTTCCGTAGTAAGCCATCAGCACGGCGCACCGGCCACAGGCCGGAACCTGCGGCAGTGCGACAAGAAGCATGGCCAAGACGAGTCCTTTTATGGCATTCATGGGGTCTGAATCAATCTTTAATCGGCGCAAAAATACACAAAAAAAGATGAAGGCGACCCATCAGTTGCCAAATTTACCTACTATTGGGTATGCCTCTCCCACGCTCCGGAAAGGCGCAATCATCAGAAAGCGGGATGCCTGCAGGAGAGGGAACCGCGGCCGGCACGCTCAGCCGCGGCCGTGGGCGTGGTCCCACTTCAGATAGATGCCGGCCAGGATGGTTCCGCTGATGCTGTGCCAGGCACAGCTGATGGCGCAAGGCAGCACGGCCAACGGCTGCGAGGCGAAGAACGTGCCCGCCAGCACGGTGGCCAGTCCGGCGTTCTGCATGCCCACCTCGATGCTGATGGTGCGCTTCTTGGCTGTGTTGAAGCGTGCCAGCCATCCGGCCAGCCAGCCCAGCAGATAGCCCAGCGTGTTGTGGCAGAACACCACGGCGAACGTCCAGAGGAAGAGCCACAGGCCGCGCGCCACGAGGTCGTCGTGGACGGTGGAGATGACGCCGCCCACGATGCAGGCCAGGCACGTCACGCTCAGGCCGGGCATGAGGCTCTGCAGCCTGGGGAAGAAGTCCTTGCGGGCGCAAAGGTAGTTGAGCAGACAGCCCAGTCCCACGGGGATGATGGTGACGATGAGGATGTTGAGGAACATGCCCACGGCGTCGATGCTGATGATTTCGCCCGCCGTGAGCTTCATCAGGAAGGGCGTCATCACGGGCGCGAGGAGCGTGGAGGCGCACGTCATGCCCACCGAGAAGGCCACGTCACCGTGGCAGAGGTAGCTCATGATGTTGCTCGACACGCCGCCCGGGCAGCAGCCCACGAGCAGGATGCCCAGGGCCAGGGCGGGCTCAAGGTGCCACACATGGACGAGCAGCCAGGCCACGCCGGGCATGATGATGAACTGGGCGCAGGCCCCGATGAAGATGTCGAGCGGGCGGCGGGCCAGGATTCTGAAGTCGTCGGTGGTGAGCGTCAGGCCCATGGTGAGCATGATGATGCCCAGGATGACGGTCTGCGTGTTGCCCCGCACCCAGTCGAACAGATGGGGGAAGAACATGGTGACCACGGCAATGCCGATGATGAACACCGAAGTGTAGTTGGCCAGCCAGCGGCTGGCTCCTTGCAGAAGTTTGAACATAGCGGTCTGTCTGACGATTAAAGAAAACCATACTCCCCCGGATGCAGGAGAGCGGAACCGCGGTTCCGCCTGCAAATTTCCGATTATTTTCTCAATTTTGCAAATCTTCGTTATAAAATGTATGAAGAACTGAACAAGCGTGCCCGTTTTTTGCAAGAATGCGGGAATATGCTTAATTTTGCCGCCGCATTTGGCGCGAACACATTTACTCCACCCATCACACACATCCGAAGACCCATGACCCTCACCCTGACCGTACTTGCCCTGACGATTGCTCTCTTTGTCTGGGGACGCCTCCGCAGCGACGTGGTGGCCCTCGCGGCCCTGACCGTGCTGCTGCTCACAGGCGTGCTCACACCCGCCGAAGCCCTGGCAGGCTTCGCCTCGCCCGTGGTGGTGATGATGGCGGGGCTCTTCGTGGTGGGCGGGGCCATCCTGCAGACGGGGCTCGCCCGCGAGGCCGGCAACCGCATGATGGGCCTGGCGCGGGGCAGCGAGACCCGCGCCCTGGTGCTGGTGATGCTCACCACCTCGGTCATCGGGGCCTTCGTGAGCAACACCGGCACCGTGGCCCTGCTCATGCCCATCGTGGTGAGCATGTCGGCGCAGGCCGGATTCAGCAGCTCGCGGCTGCTCATGCCGCTGGCCTTCGCCGGGAGCCTGGGCGGCATGCTCACCCTCATCGGCACGCCGCCCAACCTCGTCATCAGCGAGCAGCTCGTGGAAGCGGGCTACGAGGGGCTGTCGTTCTTCGCCTTCCTGCCCGTGGGCGCCATCGTCATCGCCGTGGGCACGGCCTACCTCCTGCCCATGAGCAGGACGCTGGTGCGGCGGCAGCGGGGCCGGCGGAGCGACAAGCACGGCAAGTCGCTCGACGACCTGGTGGAGGAATACCGCCTCGACGGGTCGCTGCGGCGCTACCGCGTGACGCGCCGCAGCACCATGGCCGGCGCCAAGGTGGCCGACCTGGACGTGAAGAACCGCTTCGGGGTGAGCATCCTGGAAATCAGGAACGAGCGGAAGAAGGCGCTGGGCATGATGCGCGACGTGAGCCAAAGCATCGTCTCGGGCGACACCATTGCCGAGCGGGGCGACATACTCTACCTCATGGGCCGCGCCGACGACATGGACCGCATGGCCGAGGCCTACAAGCTCCGGCGCGAGCAGGGGGCCTCGCTCGACTTCTACGACATCGGGCTGGCCGAAATCGTGCTCCTGCCCTCGTCGAAACTCGTCGGCACGCCCATACGCGACTCACGCCTCAGAGAGAAGTCGAAGGTGAACGTGCTGGGCATCCGCCGCGGCAAGGAGTACCTCTACGACGACCTTGGCAGCCGGCGGCTCAAGGCCGGCGACGTGCTGCTGGTGCAGGCGCAGTGGACCAACCTGCTCTCGCTCAACAGCGACAACGCCGACTGGGTGGTGCTGGGGCATCCCGACAAGACCATCAGCCACGTCACGCTCGACTACAAGGCTCCCGCGGCGGCGGCCATCATGCTGGGCATGGTGGCCCTGATGGTGAGCGGGCTCACGGCCCCGGTCACGGCCGTCGTCGCCGCCGCGCTGCTCACCGTGCTCACCGGCTGCTTCCGCAAGGTGGACGACGCCTACAAGACCATCAACTGGGAGAGCGTCGTGCTCATCGCCGCGATGATGCCCATGTCGACGGCTCTGGAGAAGACCGGGGCCTCGGCGCTGGTGTCAGCCGGACTGGCGGGCACGCTGGGCAGCCTGGGCCCGCACGCCCTCCTGGCGGGCGTCTACTTCACCACGTCGCTCATGACCATGTTCATCAGCAACACCGCCACGGCCGTGCTCATGGCCCCCATAGCCATGGTGGCCGCGCAGCAGACGGGCGTGAGCCCCTACCCCATGCTCATGGCCGTGACGCTCGGGGCCAGCATGTGCTTCGCCTCGCCCTTCTCCACACCGCCCAACGCGCTCGTGATGAAGGCGGGCAACTACACCTTCACCGACTACGTGCGCGTGGGGCTGCCCCTGCAGGTGCTCATGGGCGTGGTGGCCACGGCGGCCCTGCCCCTGCTGTGGCCGTTCGGCAGGTAGGGGCCGCGAAGCCGGGACACCGACCAACTGGCAGCAAAGATTAAATTCTTTAAACTTTTCTGACACCTCTGGCAAGGTTTCCTGCCAACTTTGGCAAGCCGGGCGCATGGGCACGAATCTTGCACCAACGCTTGGTGAGGTCCGGAAGCCCCGACAGGAACCCGGAAAGCAGGCAACACTGCAGCCGCCGGGAGCTGGGAAGGCCGAAGGACTGAGGACAAACAAGGAACCAAAAGATAATTGGAGGTAATGACTTATGACAATGTATCCTATTTTGAACAACGCTGAGAACTGGTTGGACCATGAGTTCAACGACTTGCTGAACACATCCTGGATGCCCCGCATGAACGTTACCGCTCCTGCCATCAACGTGAAAGAGAACAAGAACGAGTACGACATAGAGCTTGCAGCTCCGGGCACCACGAAGGATGACTACAATGTCAGCCTGGACAACGACGGCAACCTGGTGATCAAACTGGAGCACAAGAACTCGAAGAAGGACGAGAACAAGAAGGAGCACTACCTGCGCCGCGAGTTCTCCTACAGCAACTACGAGCAGGTGCTGTCGCTGCCCGACGATGTGGAGAAGGACAACATCAACGCCAAGGTGGAGAACGGCGTGCTGCGCGTGACGCTGCCCCGCACGGCCAAGGCCGAGAAGGAAACCAAGCGCATCGAGGTGGCTTGACAGTCTGCCGACGCGACCATGCAAGGGGGACGTGCCTTTCACGGGGCACGCCCCCTTTTTCTTGTCGCTCCGCCCGCCACATGAACCAGCCGGGCGCGAGTGGGAACGACCTGGCCGATGCCGCGGCGCCCGCCGGCTGGTACGGACTATTCAAGCCGTCCATCAACCAAACGCGCAAGACGCAAGAGCCGCACAAGGCATGGCCGGCGGGAGTGGGCGACGCGTTCCGGGAGGATGCCGGACGGAATGAGAGATATATTTACATTTACTCCCTTCCCTTCAAAAACCCCGTTTTGACAGAAAGTCATGATATTCCGGGATATTGCGACATTCCGAGAACTTTATTCCTCGATTTGCTTACGATTTTGTAAAGATGCGAGAAAAATAGGGGGTCAGTTCGAAGAACGGCCTTCTTCAGTCCGAAGAACGGCCTTCTTTGCCTCGAAGAACGGCCTTCTTCGAGTCGAAGAAGGGCACTTACACATTGCAAGAAGGCCTTTCTTCAAATCGATGAGAGAATAGTTGACAAAGCAAGAGGGTTTCTCGTGATGGCGAGCAAGACCCGCCCCCCTTGCCTTCCGGCACGTGCTCCCGGCAGGAGCCGGGCCTTGTGGAGGCCCGCATGGCGGAAGCAAAGGCTGGCCGCCAGCCCGCACGACGGTGCCGCATGAGCCTCCGGCGGGGCGGCGAGGGCCTTGCGGCTATCTCCTGACAAACTTCCGCCCGCCCGAGACCACGATGCCGCGGTAGCCGTCGCCGACGCGCTGGCCCGAGAGATTGTAGCACGGCGAGCCGGCAGCGGTCCTGCCGGCCGTCGCGACGGTGGCAATCGCCGTCGGCGTGGGTGCGGGAACATACTGGAAGGCGACGGTGGCGTCGCTCCCGAGGCGGATGGCCTTCACGGCGCACGCCAGCTGCGCCGTGCCGTCAGCAGCCGCGTTGTTGAGCGCGAAGCGCGAGCCCCCAATCGAGTCGGCGCCCGTCTGTGGCCACGTGTCGCCCCGCTCGGTGTAGTCGTCGCGCGTCCCGTCGGCCGGCACGGTGGTCATCCGCTCGGGCGAGAGCGAGTTCACGGTGTTCTCGTCCCACGCCGTCTGGTCGTAGTCCACGTGTGTCACCAGCAGCCCCGACGTGGGCAGGTAGCTGTCCCACCCCGTGATGTCCTTGTTTTCCAGCATGAAGTATTCGTCGGGGTGGCTGTCGTTGTAGATGATGTAGGCCTCGCGCTGGTCCTTGAGCGGTTGCATGGCCGCCACGTCCACCGAGTCGGCGGCGAGCGTGACGGGCTCGAGCCATCCGAGACACATCCGCTCGTAGGCCGTCATCGACACCGGCACCCATCCGTTGGTGTCGGGGCCGCCATACGAGCCGTAGTCCATCAGGTCCCACGACCCCATGCCGTAATTGGAATATCCCTTGCTGTCGTAGAGGGTGTCGTAGTGGTCCATGAGTCCGAGGCTGTGCGAGAACTCGTGGCAGAAGGTCCCCATGCCTCCGAGGACGTCCCTCGTGCGGCGCGACCCCGATGAGACGTATTCGCGCACGCGCTCGTTGATGACCAGGTAGTTGTCGATGCTGATGCCCCCGAAGTTCACCATGCCCCCGTCTTCCCACTCCAGGTAGTACTGGTAGGGCCAGATGGTGTTGGCGCTTCCGCCCGTGGCCTCGCCGTATCCGGCATAGATGAACACCACCTGCTCGGCCAGTCCGTCGCCGTCCCAGTCGTAGGGCGACGAGAGCGAGAAGTCGGCCGAGTCCTTCACCAGCGCGAGGGCCTCGCGCACCATCTGCGACGCGTTGACGTCGGTCTCGCTGCCGCTGTTGCGCCCGTAGTAGGCGTAGCCCCGGCTCACCGTCACGGGGCCCACGACGTCGAAGCCCACCCTGAAGTCGCCGTAGCTCTGGTCGTAGAAGTATTTCGCCACGCTGCCGATGGCCCCCTCGGAGTTGGTGTAGCTGTCGGAGTTGCACATGGCCGTGTAGGTGGCCTTCGCCCCGTCGGGGTGGAGCGAGGACGAGAAGGTCATGTCGGCGAAGTTGACCAGCACCACCAGCGTCTTGAAGTCGCCCTTCAGCGACAGGAACTCCTGCGAGCCGCGCGCGGTGGCGCGGCGGGCGGTCTTGGCGCGTGCGCGGCGTGCCTTCGCCTTCAGCCCGTCGGCCGAAAGCTTGTGCAGCAGCCCCACGCTGTCCATGGTGTAGGCCTGCCGCGAGGCGTCGGTGTAATAGTGGAGCCACTCGTCGCCGGTGAGCGTCACCTCCACGGTGCCGCCTTCGGCCAGTGGCAGGCTCCTCCACGCGCGGCGGGCGGGAATGGCCAGGGCGGCGGCCGCCGTGGCCGCCAGGAGCACGAGTGAGAGTAAGAGTTTGCGGATGTCCATATGCTGATGAATAGATGTTGGCGGATGTTGGGCCGGGGCGACTGCCGGCGGCTAGCGTGCGCCGGCGGACTGCAGCTGCCGGCCGAAGTCGGTGGAGACGTAGTTGTAGATGTCCTTGCAGCACTCGCGCGAGAACATCTGCCCGCACCCGATGAGCCCGTCCCACTGGCTCTCGGTGAGCCCGCGCTCGATGTCGGCTCTGGTGACGCCATACTTCACCAGCCCGTAGATGAAGCCGGCGTTGAAGTTGTCGCCCGCCCCGATGGTGCTCACGGTGGCGGTCTGGGTCACGGGGTACTCCTTGCGGAAGCCGCCGTCGCCGTGCACCACGATGGGGTCGGGACCCTGGGTGCAGATGAACTTCTTGCAATAGAAGGAAACCTCGGAGGCATAGACGCGGTCGGGGTCGCCCATCTTGTAGAGCACGGCGAAGTCGTCGCTGCTCCCGCGCACGATGTCGGCGTAGTCGAGATTGTCGAGCAGGTTGGGCGTAATCTTCAGTATCTCGTCCTTGTGAGAGGGGCGGAAGTTCACATCGTAGTAGATGATGGCCCCGTGCTCGCGCGCGCACTCCAGCAGTCCGGCCACCTGGGGGCGTATGACGGGGTTGACGGCATAGAAGCTTCCGAAGAGGACAATGTCGTCGGGATGGATTTCGGGGTTGACGAACTCCAGCCTGTCGTGGGGGTGGTCCTTGTAGAAGATGTAGTCGGCATTGTTCTCCTCGTCGAGGAAAGCCAGCGAGATGGGGCTCTTGCTGTTGGGGAAGATGTTCACCAGGTCGGCGTTCACCCCGTTGTCGCGCAGGAATTTCAGGATTTGCCCGCCCACGCGGTCGCGCCCCGCCTCGCTGATGAAGGTGGTGTCGACGCCCGCCCGGCCGAGCGAGATGGCGGCGTTGAACGTGCTGCCGCCCGGAACGGCATTGATGGGCTTGCCGTTCTTGAAGATAATGTCGAGCACGGTCTCCCCGATTCCTATGACTTTTCTCATCGCTTTTCTTGAATTTGATGCAAAGATACGGCAATCCGAAGACAATGCAAAGAAATTCACGCACTTTTTCGCCGCCGGCGCGGCCTTCAGCCAGGGTGCGCCACAGCTTGCCCCAACCCGCCTCGCGGCGGCGGAAGGGGAACGCCAAACCGTTAAAAAAAACAAAAAAAAGATATATAATAAGGTAGAAGCAAAACTTTTAGGGTACATTTGCGCCCGATAAAAAAAAGCGCAAGACAACAATGCAAGAGAATTTAGTGATTGTAGAGAGTCCCGCAAAGGCCAAGACCATTGAGAAGTTTTTAGGAAAAGACTACAAGGTGATGTCGTCCTACGGACACATACGCGACTTGAAGAAGAAAGAACTCAGCATAGACGAGAAGACGATGGAGCCCCACTACGAGATTCCCGAAGAGAAGCGGAAGGTGGTGGGCGAGCTGAAGCAGAACGCCAAGAAGGCCAAGACCATCTGGCTGGCCTCCGATGAGGACCGCGAGGGGGAGGCCATCTCCTGGCACCTGTGCGAGGTGCTCGGCCTCGACGAGGCGAAAACCAACCGCATCGTCTTCCACGAGATTACCAAGCCCGCCATCGTCGAGGCCATCAAGCACCCGCGCCACCTCGACATGAACCTGGTGAACGCGCAGCAGGCACGGCGCGTGCTCGACCGCCTCGTGGGCTTCAAGCTCTCGCCCGTGCTCTGGCGCAAGGTGAAGCCGGCGCTCTCGGCCGGAAGGGTGCAGAGCGTGGCCGTCAGGCTCATCGTGGAACGCGAGAGGGAAATCCAGAAATTCCGCTCTGAACCCTACTACCGCGTGAGCGGCATCTTCGCCATCACCCATCCCGACGGCTCGGCGTCGGAGGTGAAGGCCGACCTGGACTGCCGCTTCAAGACCCACGAGGAGGCCACGGCATTCCTGGAGCAGTGCAAGGGGGCCGAGTTCAGCGTGGAGAGCGTGGCCAAGAAGCCGTCGAAGCGCACGCCGGCGCCGCCCTTCACCACCTCGACGCTGCAGCAGGAGGCCGCGAGGAAGCTGGGATTCACCGTCAGCCAGACCATGATTGTGGCGCAGCACCTCTACGAGGCGGGCCACATCACCTACATGCGTACCGACTCGGTCAACCTCTCCAGGCTGGCCATCGGCACGAGCAAGGAGGAAATCACACGCCTCTACGGGCCCGAATACAGCTCGCCGCGCAACTATCACACTCACTCCAAGGGCGCCCAGGAGGCCCACGAGGCCATCCGCCCCACCTTCATGAGCCAGCCCACGATAGAGGGGACGCAGCAGGAAAGGCGCCTCTACGACCTGGTGTGGAAGCGCACCGCGGCCTCGCAGATGGCCGACGCGCAAATAGAGAAGACCACCGTGACCATCGGCGTGGCCGGGTCGGAGCACAAGTTCGTCGCCAGCGGCGAGGTGGTGGTATTCGACGGATTCCTTAAAGTCTACCGCGAGTCCACCGACGACGAGACCGCCGGCGACGAGCAGCCGCGCACGCTGCCCCCCATGAAGGCCGGCGACCGGCTGGAACGCCGCGAGATAACGGCCACGGAGCGCTTCTCGCAAGGACCGGCCAGATACACCGAGGCCAGCCTGGTGCGCAAGCTCGAAGAGCTCGGCATCGGCCGGCCGTCGACCTACGCCCCAACTATCAGCACCATACAGCAGCGGCAGTACGTCACCAAGGGCGACAAGCGGGGCGAAGAGCGCACCTTCACCATCGACACGCTCAGGGGGAACGTCATCACCCGGAAGACCAAGAAGGAACTGGCGGGGACGGAAAAGGGAAAACTGCTGCCCACCGACACGGGCATCGTGGTGAACGACTTCCTGATCAAGAACTTCCCCGACATCATGGACTACAACTTCACAGCGCACGTGGAGCAGAAGTTCGACGACATCGCCGAAGGAAAAACCGAGTGGAACAAGTGGATGAAGGACTTCGACCGGAAGTTCGACCCCGTGGTGAAGAAGGTGATGAACGAGCGCAGCGAGCACAAGGCGGGCGAGCGGCAGCTGGGCAACGACCCCAAGAGCGGCAAGCCCGTGTTCGTGAAGATTGGCCGCTTCGGCCCGGTGGTGCAGATAGGAACGGCCGAGGACGCCGAGAAGCCCCGCTTCGCACAGCTGCCCGCCTCGAAGAGCATGGAGAACATCACTCTCGACGAGGCGCTCGAGCTCTTCAAGCTGCCACGGCAGGTGGGCGACTTCGAGGGCTCGCCGGTGGTCATCGGGGCGGGACGCTTCGGCCCCTACGTGATGCACAACCGCAAATACGCGTCGCTGCCCAAGGACGACGACCCCATGACCATCACGCTCGACGAGGCCGTGCGCCTCATCCTGAAGAAGCGCGACGACGAGAAGAAGCGGCACCTGAAGACCTTCGAGGAGGACGACAAGCTGGAGGTGCTCAACGGACACTGGGGGCCATACATCGCCTACGACGGCAAGAACTACCGCATACCCAAGGACAAGCAGGAGCATGCGGCGGCCCTCTCCTACGCCGAATGCATGGACATCGTGAAGAACGCGCCCGAGCCCAAGCCGCGAGGGGGAAGAAGAAGGAAATGAGAAGAATCTTCATCATAGGATACATGGGGGCCGGAAAGACCACCGTGGGCAAGGCCCTGGCCAAGGACGTCGGCCTGGAGTTCTACGACCTCGACTGGTACGTCGAGGCGAGGATGAGGAAGACCGTGAAGCAAATCTTCGACGAGAAGGGGGAGGAGGGCTTCCGGAAAATAGAGCACAACATGCTCCACGAGGTGGGCGAGTTCGAGGATGTCGTCGTCTCGTGCGGCGGGGGGACACCCTGCTTCTTCGACAACATCGACTACATGAACCGGCAGGGCGAGACAGTCTACCTCAAGGCCTCGCCGGAAGTGCTCTACGGACACCTCAGGATGGGCAAGACCGTGCGACCGCTCCTGCTCGGAAAGAGCCCCGGCGAGGTGGAGGCGTTCATCCGGAAGCAGCTCGCCGAGCGCGAGCCCTTCTACGCCAAGGCCCGCCACACGCTCGACGTGAACCTGATGGACAACTTCGAGAAAATCAAAATATCAGTGAGAAAAGTAAAAGACCTGTTGAACTTGAACACCACAACCGCTACCGAATGAAGAAATGGACCATCGAGGACTCCAAGGAACTCTACAACATCAACGGATGGGGAGCCTCCTACTTCGGCATCAATGACAAAGGACACGTCTACGTCACGCCCAGCAAGAACAACGTCCAGGTGGACCTGAGGGAGCTCATGGACGAGCTCGCGCTGCGCGATGTCACGCCGCCCGTGCTCCTCCGCTTCCCCGACATACTCGACAACCGCATCGAGAAAATGGCCTCCTGCTACGACAAGGCGAGGAAAGAATACGGATTCGAGGGGGAGAACTACATCATCTACCCCATCAAGGTGAACCAGATGGAGCCCGTGGTGAGCGAGATGATTTCGCACGGAAAGAAGTTCAACCTCGGGCTTGAGGCAGGAAGCAAGCCCGAGCTGCACGCCGTCGTCGCCGTGCAGTGCAAGAGCGACTCGCTCATCATCTGCAACGGCTACAAGGACGAAAGCTACATCGAGCTCGCCATGCTGGCGCAGAAGCTGGGCAAGCGAATCTTCATCGTGGTGGAAAAGCTCAACGAAATCGACGTCATCGCACGCACGGCGAAACGGCTCAACGTGAAGCCCAACATCGGCATCCGCATCAAGCTGGCCTCGGCCGGCTCGGGGAAGTGGGCCGAGAGCGGCGGCGACGCCTCGAAGTTCGGGCTCACGCCGTCGGAGCTCCTGCAGGCGCTGGCGAAGCTCGACGAGGTGGGCCTGCACGACTGCGTGAGGCTCATCCACTTCCACATCGGCAGCCAAATCACCAAAATCCGGCGCATACAGAACGCCCTCACCGAGGCGGCGCAATACTACGCGAACCTCAGGAAGATGGGCTACAGCGTGGAGTTCGTGGACTGCGGGGGCGGACTGGGCGTCGACTATGACGGCACGCGGTCGTCGAACAGCGAGAGCTCGGTGAACTACTCCATACAGGAATACATCAATGACTGCGTCTACGCCTTCGTCGACATAGCCAACAAGAACCACATCCCCCACCCCAACATCATCACCGAGAGCGGACGGTCGCTGGCCGCCCACCACTCCGTGCTCGTGCTCGACGTGCTCGGGGCGGCCTCGCTGCCCGAAATGCCCGAGGAATTCGAGGCCAAGGAGACCGACCACCAGCTGGTGAAAGACCTCTACGAAATCTGGGACAACCTGAACCCGAAGTCGATGCTGGAAGACTGGCACGACGCCGAGCAAATCAGGGAGGACTGCCTGGACCTCTTCGCCCACGGGCTGGTCGACCTGAAGACGCGGGCCGAAATCGAGGCGATGTACTGGAGCGTCTGCCACGAAATCAACTCCATCGTGAAGACCATGAAGCATGTGCCCGACGAGCTCCGCGGGCTCGACAAGCTCTTGGCCGACAAATACTTCTGCAACTTCAGCCTCTTCCAGAGCCTGCCCGACTGCTGGGGCATCGACCAGCTGTTCCCCATCATGCCCATCGAGCGCCTCAACGAGCGGCCCACGCGCAACGCCACCCTGCAGGACATCACCTGCGACAGCGACGGGAAGGTGTCCAACTTCGCCGTGAACGGCTCGCAGGCCAACGTCCTGCCCGTACACACGCTGCGCAGCGACGAGCCCTATCACATCGGCGTGTTCCTCGTGGGGGCCTACCAGGAAATTCTCGGCGACATGCACAACCTCTTCGGCGACACCAACGCGGCCCACATCTCCATCAAGGACGGCCACTACGTCATCGACCAAATCATCGACGGCGAGACCGTCGAGGAGGTGCTCGAATACGTGCAGTACAACCCCAAGAAGCTGGTGAGGCAGCTCGAGCAGTGGGTCACCAAGAGCGTGAAGGAGGGCAAGCTCTCCACCGAGGAGGGAAAGGAGTTTCTGAGCACTTACAAGTCGGGTCTCTACGGCTACACCTACCTGGAGTAGGCGCGGGCCCGACGGCACTAATAACCATGAACAGGCCGCTGCCGGAAGCCGGCCTGAAGGGAGAAGACATCATGAGAAGGAAGATTACGATTGTGAAGGTGGGCGGGGCCATCGTCGAGGACGGCGAGAAGCTCGACGGGCTGCTCGCCCGCTTCAGCGCCATCGACGGGGCCAAGATTCTCGTCCACGGCGGCGGAAGGCGCGCCACCAAGGTGGCCACGGCCCTCGGCATAGAGAGCCGGATGGTGGACGGCCGGCGCATCACCGGCGCCGACATGCTCGAGGTGGTGACGATGGTCTACGGCGGACTGGTGAACAAGGGCGTCGTGGCCCGCCTCCAGGCCCGCGGGGTGAACGCCGTGGGACTGACGGGGGCCGACATGGACATCATACGCAGCCACAAGCGGCCGCCCGTGGGCGTGGCCGGACAGGCCGGGCCGGTCGACTTCGGATTTGTGGGCGACGTGGACCGGGTGGACGCCCAGACCCTCGAAGCGCTGCTCGACCGTGGCGCCACGCCC
>CAZVWX010000003.1:0-19004 GCA_964631105.1 uncultured Prevotella sp.
AACTTTTTGATGACGGGGAAGATGTTCTCTGTGGTAACCCCGATATTGCCTTTCTTAGCCATTTGTTTTTGTTTTGTTCTTGCGATTTGCTTCTAGCAAAAGGCGTGCCAAGTTCATTCGGGCTGAACGGCCCCGCCCCGCCGGACGAACTTCCGGGCCAGCCACACCCCGCACGCCACGGCCACATACAGGGCCGCCACTTGCAGCTTGCCGATGTAGGCGTGGTCGATGGAGGCTCCCGGCAGACCGGCCACCCAGGCCACGCCGGCGTCCATCCACCGGGCCAGGAGCGCCATGGTGTGGGCGGTGGCGGCTGCGAGCGTGGGGGCGAGCGGCGTGGCAACGAGGCCGACGGCCAGTGCGAGGATGGCCGACGCGAAGGGGATGACGATGAGGTTGGTGAGGATGAAGTAGCACGAGAACCGCCCGAAATAGTACATCACGAGCGGGAACGTGCCCAGCTGGGCGGCCACGGAGACGGCCACGCAGCCCGCGGCTCAGCTCAGGGGCCAGGGCAGGCGGCTGCGCCAGCCCTGCATGACGACGACGATGGCGGTGACGGCGGCAAACGAGAGCTGGAAGCCGATGTCGAAAAGGTTGTCGGGGCGGGCCACGAGCATGACAAAGGCCGTGAGGGCGATGGTGTTGGGCACCGCCCGCTGGTGGCCGTAGAGGCTCGCAATCATGTAGATGGTAATCATCGTGGCCGAGCGCACCACGCTGGGCGCCCCGCCCACCAGGAAGACGAAGGCCCACAGGGCCCCGCCTACCAGCACGGTCTGCACCAGGGCCGGCAGTCCGTAGGCCCGCCGCCCGCGCCCGCGCCCCAGGATGAGCATCAGCACGCCGTAGATCATGCCGAGATGGAGGCCCGACAGCGCCAGGATGTGCGACGCGCCCGAGACGGAGAACGCCTCCTTGGTGGACTTGTCGAGATGGCTCTTGTCGCCCAGCACCATGGCCGCGACGATGGCCTCCGGCTGCTGGTCGAGTTGCGGGAAGGTGTGGTTGAGCAGCCGCGCGCGCAGCCGCATGGCCGCAATCAGGGTGCGGTCGACCAGGCTGAGCTCCCGCAGGCTGACGCTGCGCTTCTGCCAGTCGCGCCAGTAGATGAAGGTCTGGGCCTCGTCGCCACGGTAGCGGGTGGACTCGAAGGTGGAGCGGGCCTCGATGCCGTCGCCCACGTCGAGCCGCTGCCAGCGGTTGGCCACGGTGTCGCGCAGCAGGCTGGCGTGGGCCCGGCGGCCGGCAAAGGGCGGCTGCGTGAGCTGCATGTCGAACATCACCACCTTGCCGTGCACCACGGGCTGGCTCACCACCACGGCCTCGTAGTGGTCGGGCAGGGGCGGCCGGGGCCTGTCCTGCACGGAGGCGTCGAGAGCGCCGACGGCGGCCGTGGCCAGGAAGAGGCACAGGGTCTTGGCCGCGGCCCGCCCGGGGTGGCGCCGGCCTCCGGTGCACAGCAGGGCGTAGGCCGCCAGGAAGAGTGCGGCCGCGCCGGCCGCATAGCCATAGGGCAGCTGGTTGCCGGCGCGGTGGGACAGCAGGATGCCCAGCATGAGGAACAAGGTGAGCCGCAGGAAGGGGCAGGTCTGCCAGAAGTCACGTCCCATCGGCTAGGTCTCGTCGGCTTCGGGCCGGGTGGCATACACCCGCAGGTGATAGTGCGTGCCGTCGAACTCCACCCGCATCAGCCGGGGCGTGCGGCTCTCCGCCGGGCTCAGGGCCAGGGCCACGTGGCCCATGGTGCGCCGCAGGTTGAGCTCGGCCACCTCCACCCGCAGGCCCCGTGCCGCGCTCTCGTCGGCCACCACCATGCAGTCGATGCCGAAGGGCCCCGTGTAGCGCCCCCGGAGCAGGGGCTCCACCTGGGCCTGCAGGGACAGGCGCAGCCCTCGCAGCGCGTCGGGGCTCACCAGCGGTGCCAGCATCGCCACCTTGTCGGCCTCGGTGGCGAGCACGCTGCCGCTGTAGGCCCCCTTCACGGTGTGGAACAGGCTGAGCCCGCGGTAGACGGCCCGGCCCTGGGGGCTGATGTCAAACTCCAGCCCGAAGTCGGCCACCTTGTGGAAGAAGGGCTCCACCACCACGGCTCCCTGGGCTTGGATGACGGCCGCGGCCCAGTTGACGAGCTGCGCCGGCATGGGCGCGGTGTCCAGGTTGACGTATCTGATGCCGCGCCCGCTGCTGCTCCATGGAGCCTTCAGCACGCATTGCCGCCGCTGGGCCACCTTGGCCTTCAGCACGTCCAGGTCGGTCACCAGCGCCGCCCCGTGCTGCAGGTGTTCCGCCGCCAGCCGCCGCGAGCTCAGCCGCCGCATGCCGTCCAGCCGCTCCTGGCTGGGAATCAGGCCGCCTGCCCCCTGGCCTGGCAAGGCCCGCGACAGCTCCTCGGCCAGGCTCTCGTCCCATCCCCAAGGGTCGATGCGGTCGATGCGGCGGCCGGCCAGGCCGCGCCGCTCCACCAGCCGGGCCTGCGGCATGGGCTTGCCCGCCCACGCCAGCACCTTGTGCAGGTGGCGCAGGCGCTCGCCGGCCACGCCGGCGTCGTCGACGAGCACCACGTCGCCGCTCCCGGCCCACAGCGCCGGCAGGAATCCGAGGTCGGCGCGCAGCTGTCGCCCGGCGTGGGGTGCGGTGAAATGTCGCTGGTGGGCGGCCAGCGCGATGTCGTGCTCGGGATTGAAGACGTGCAGTGTGGCCATGTCAGAGCGATTGCAGGCGGGCGATGTACTTGCCGAGAATGTCGAACTCGATGTTCACCACCGAGCCCACGTGAATGTCGGCGAAGTTGGTGTTCTGCCGCGTATAGGGGATGATGGCCACCTTGAACGTGTTCTCGGTGGGCTCGCACACGGTGAGCGAGACGCCGTTCACCGTCACCGATCCCTTGTCGACGGTGAAGTATCCCTTGCGGGCCATGGCCTTGTCCAGCGGGTATTCGAAGGTGAAGTAGGTGGAGCCGCCGGCGTCCTCCATGGCCGTGCAGGTGGCCGTCTCGTCCACGTGTCCCTGCACGATGTGTCCGTCGAGCCGTCCGTTCATCAGCATGGAGCGCTCCACGTTCACCCTGTCGCCCACGCGGAGCATGCCCAGGTTGGAGCGGTCGAGCGTCTCCTTCATGGCCGTCACGGTGTAGTGGCCGCCGCGGGCGTCCACCACGGTGAGGCATACGCCGTTGTGCGACACGCTTTGGTCGGTCTTCAGCTCGTCGGCGAACGAGCAGGTCAGCGTCAGGTCGACGTTTTCACGGTCTTTCCTGATGGCCACGACCGTGGCCATCTCTTCTACGATTCCTGAGAACATGTCATCTTCCTTTCTTTTGCTTTGTCGTTGTCGTTGGTAAGTAATGTTGTGCAAAAATAACGAAAATATTCGGGATGGCTATAAAAATAGTGCAAAAATGTTTGGAGGCTATGCCGGAATTTCGTAACTTTGCCGTAAAGAGAAACCCTTTCGGGTCGTTCCGGTTTGATCGGGATACTCATCAAATAACAATCAACACCGAGATGACTTCTCCTGCCGATGGCGGGCCATATAAAATCGCATGCGCGACCAAGCTGTAAAGCCGGTGGATTACAAAAGCGGAGAGTCCTCAAATTTCTTTTGATACTCGGAGTTTCATCACATCATCGGGCGACCCTTTTTTCTTGCGGGGGCAGGGCTTTCGGGCTTTGCCCCCGTGCTGTTATTGTTCCGGGCGTGGCCGTGGCGCCGCGCGGGGGGCGGGGGAGGCCTCTTGCGTGTAGAGCTTGTCGAAGACGCGGCGCAGCTTGGCCTTGTCGGCGATGATGTCCTGTATCTTCTTCAAGTTCAACTCGTTGGGTGAGTGCGGAATCCAGAGCCTGATGTAGCCGTTGCGGCTGTATTTCTCGTCCATGTGCTGTGCGAACCTGCGCCATTGCTGCTCCTTGTCCAGGCCGGGATAGCGTTCGCGCCCGTACTCGATGGCGCGTGTGAACACCTCGGCGGGGTCCAGGTCGCGGTCTGCCTCGGCCACGATTTTGCCGTAGATGCTGCGTGGCGCGCGGCTTGCCGAGGCGCGGTGGTCCTCGACGGCCTCCTTCATGATGCGTATCTGGTCGGGCGTGAACCATCGTTTCAGCCGCGCGTCGGCGGCGAGAATCTTCCCCCCGGTGATGTGGTGTATGGCGCGGGGCCCCGACATGCCCAGGTCGTGGTAGGCGGCGACGACGTAAGCCATGTCCAGGTCGGCGCCCGTCTGGCGTGCCAGTTGGATGGAGTTCTTGATGACCCGGTTGACGTGCCGCAAGCCGTGGCTCTCGCCGAAGGCCGCATAGCGTGGCAGGATCTGGCTTTCGACGAACGACATGATTTCCAGGTTGACGTGTGTTTTCATTGTTGGGTGGTTTGTGGGTGGTGGTGCGGCTCAGCAGCACGTGCCGAGCACGATGGAGCCCGCGGCGGCGAGCCCGTAGATGAACATGTTGCGGGCCGTCATGCCGAGCACCCGGTTGAGGGCCTTGCCGTGGTTGATGGCTTGCATCCGCTGCGCCGTCATGGCGTGGAAGCAGACGTAGAGCACGAAGAGTGCGAGGCTGACGGACTTGGCGACCCATGTGTGGAGCCCGCCGTAGATGGCGAGGTAGGTGCCCGCGGCGCCCGTCACGCCCAGCAGCTTGTAGAGCCACAAGGCCCTCGCCTCGCCCAGGCGCACCACCAGGGTGATTTTGCCGTCGCGGCGGTCGTTGTCGCGGTCGCGGAAGTTGTTGATGGTGAGCAGGCAGTCGATGACGAGCCCGCAGCAGAGCCCGGCCAGGATGACGCAGGCGGGGAAGCCCTGGCACTCGGCGGGCACGGACACATAGTAGGTGAAGGCCACCGGGACGATGCCGAAGAAGACCAGCACGAGCAGGTCGCCCAGTCCGAGATAGGACAGGCGGGTGGTGTAGAGGAAGGCGAAGACCACGCACAACGCGCCCACGCCCACCATGCTCCAGCCGCCGTAGCAGACGAGCGGCAGCCCCACCAGGCAGCCCGCGGCCGTGGTCAGGGCGATGGCGCGGCGCATGGCGGGCAGCGTGACCCATCCCTCGGCGCAGGCCCGCTTGGGGCCGAGGCGCGTGGCCGTGTCGTCGTTGCCCCGCACGCAGTCGAAGTAGTCGTTGATGAGGTTGCTGTCTATTTGCATGATGAAGGCGAACAGGAAGCAGAGCACGGCGGGCAGCGTGCGGAAGCCGGCCCCCGCGTCCCTGTAGGCCAGGGCCGCCCCAATCATCACGGGCACGGCGGCCCCCGACAGCGTCTTGGGCCTCGCGGCCAGGAGCCACGCCGCGGCCGAGTTGGTGTTGATATGGTTTTCGTCAATCATGGCCGGTTTCCAGATTAGTTGAAGAAGTTCCAGCTCACGCCAAAGCGCAGGATTCTCTCGTTGAGCGGATAGTGGGGCGTGAAGAAGTATTCGCGCTTGCCGCTGCCACTGTTCACGTGGCTGAACATCACGAAGAAGCGCGTGTGCTTGAGGTGGAAGTTCAGGTAGGCGCTCACCAGCGGATAGTTGCCCACCCGCGTGCGCTGGTTCTCGCCGTTGCCCTGCACGGTGTATTGGCCTAGGGCGGGGCTGTAGTCGGGGGCGTAGTAGCGGGTGAAGAACCTCACGTCGGCTCCGAGCTCGGTGCTCAGCACGTGGGCGATTTTGAACTTCAGGTAGAGATTGCTGTACAGGTTGAGCGCGGGCACGGGCAGCGCGTCCTCGTTGGACGACTTCTGGTAGGTGGCCACGTTCTCCCAGTGGATGAATTTCACGTGGAAGTCCTGGCAGAGCTGCGCGGTGATGAGGCTCATGTTGCCGCCGTTCTGCCTCACGGCCACCTGGTTGTTCTTCACCAGGTAGTCGTTGCCGCTGGCCACGCGGTCGTAGGTCTGCACCATGTAGGTGTAGTTCTGCAGGTTGTCGTAGGCCACGCGCAGGCGTGTGTGCGTCCGTTTCAGGGTGAACACGCCCTCGATGCGGCTGTGCAGCACCTTGTCGAGGTCGCTGTTGTCCCACCAGTAGTGGCGTGCGTGGTAGTGGCGGAAGTAGAACGTGGGCGACGTGCGGTGGACGAAGGCGTTGGCGGCCAGCTGCACGGTGTCGCCGAGGAAGGCGAAGTTGAGGTCGGCCTGCCCGTCGAGCTTCATGAAGCCCGCGTCCTGCCCCATGAGGCCGAACTCGCCCGTGAGGTTGTAGTGCAGCAGGGTGCCCTGGGTCTTGCTGAGCGCGCCGCCCACGCTGAAGTCGTGCTCGTTGTATTTCTCGGTCCCCCCGCCGATGTCGGGCAGCTCGAAGTGCCTCAGGTCGTAGCTCGCAAAAGCCTTCAGGCCGGCCTTGGCCCACTTGTTGAAGCCCTCGAGCAAGGCCACGGCCACCGTGTTGCGGATGTGGTAGAACCGCGTGCGGTCGTAGATGGAGTCGCCCGAGAACTTCCCCACGCCGGCGTAGTCGTCCAGATAGAACCCGTCGGGCGTCTCGTAGGCCTGGTAGATGCGCTTGTAGTTGTCCAGCTTCAGCGTGTGGATGAAGCTCGTCACCGGCACGTATTCGTCTTTCAGCCAGCTGGTGTCTGCCTCGGCCTGCCGCTGGCTTTGCAGCAGGCTGTCGGCCTCGGCCTTCGCGCCCACGGCAATGCGCCCCGTGTCGGGCTTCGCCTCCAGCGCCAGCGAGGCCTCGTCGCCCGCGATGACGGCCCCCTCGGGCCGCCCCGAGGGCGTGAGCCGCCGGTCGTATTCCTCCTCGTCGAAGTCGCGCCCCTCCTTCCTGGCGCGTTTCTCCTCTTCCTCCTTGCGCTTGGCGGCGTCGTTTTGCTTCTTCGACTCGATGGCGAACTTGCGGGCCTTGATTTCCTCCTCGGTCATGGGCACCTTGCGGTTGAAGCCCACGTTGTAGCGATGTGTGAAGAAGATGTGCTGGTTGTCGTTGCGGTTCCAGTTGCGTTCGAGCACCGTGGGAATCTCGCTGGTCTGGAAATCCTCGCTGAAGCTTTCCGGATGGGTGATGTACTCGTCGTTGGCGACGCCCCCGTTCTCGGTCACCTTCTGGTGGTTGGTGGAGAAGAGCAGGTGGGCCTCGTAGCGGTCGCCGAGATAGGAGCCCCACATGGTGTAGCCGAAGTGTGCCGTGCTCTGGCTGTTGTAGTAGCCCCGCCCGTAGAGGTAGTCGAAGCGGAATCCGGCGCCGATGCGCTTTCCCGCGTTCACGGCGAAGAGTGCCTTGAGGAAGTCCTCGCCGTCGGTGCGGTCGCCGGCGGTGTTGTAGGTCACGTTGGTGATGGGCGAGTAGGTGTTGGTGAAGTGGTGGGTGGCCACGGGGCGCACGAAGTAGTCGTAGGGCTGTGTGAAGATGAACTGTGAGGGCTCGGGCCTGTCGATGGCGATGCGTGCGATGCGCGGCGCCCCGAGGTTGCCCGTGGTGTTGTATTCGCCCCGCAGCCCCGTGGTGAACATGTTGTTCTGGAACATGTGGGGCACGGTGTCGATTTCGGCGGGCGTGCGGTCGCCGAAGCGCTCGTCCACCGTCCAGACGTGCATGCCCATGGGAATCTCCTTGTCGGAGCCGAGCGAGTCGGGGCTCACGCGCCCCGAGCGGCGGGTGACGACTCCGCTGTCGTCAATCTGGTTGAAGCTCCGCTCGAAGTTCCCTTGCGCTGCCGCGGGCATGGCCATGGCGCCGGCGAGCGCCAGTGCGAGTAGCTTTCTCATTACTTATGGAACATTCGGATTCCCACTTCCACCATCTTCAGCACCACGCCCACGAGCATGAGCACCATGCCGGCGGTCTTGGCCTCGGTGAGCATGTAGGCGGCGAAGCCCGCCACGGCCAGCACCATGAAGAGCAGGTTGAGCGTGTTGCGCAGCTTGAAGAACCGTCCCCGGCGGTACATCGGGTTGGTGTGGTGCATGCGGTGGTCGGGGCGCCTCACGCTGCTTGGCGTGCGCGGGGCCTCATCGGGAGTCTTGTTCTGATGGTTGTCGACTTCTGTCATGGTCGTTTTTTCGCGTTAGAATTGTAGTGTGGCCGTTAGAATTGCAGTGCGCCGGCCAGCCCTTGGGCGATTTGGTCCACGCGGTCGACGGCGCCCCGGCGGAACTTGCCGAACAGCTTGTTCAGGGCGGTGTGCTTCTTGTTCATGGCCATCTTGTCGCTGATGACGTTTTCGGCCTTCTCGCGGAATCCCGTCGGGCGCCCCGGCTCATAGTTGAAGGTGATGTGGGTCACCTCCACGCCGGCCTCGCCGTCGGCGCAGTTCACCACGAGCGTGTAGTCCATCTCGGTGCGGTCGATGGAGATGGGTGTCTCCGAGAACACCAGGTATTCCTTCACCGTGGCCGCGAGGCTGTGGCTGGCGGGATTGACGAGCGCCACGCGGCTGCCTTCCAGCTGGTTGTCCGAGGCCACGAGCTGCCTGAGGAAGGCCAGCGCCGCGGCGTAGATTTCGTCGGCCGAATGGCCCTGGGCGGCGACCGTCCGCCTGAAGACGATGTTGCCCCCGGCGTCGGTGGTGACGGCTCCGTCAAGATACTTCGGGTCGGCCTTGTCCTTCTTCTTCTCTTCCGGCTTGGCGGCATGCTTCTTCGTGGCTTCCTCCTGCGCCTGGGGGATGAGCCATCCCGAGGCCTGCTCCGTTGCTGCCGTCGCCGTCGCCGGTTGCTGCGTCGCCGCTGCTGCGGCCTTCGTGCGCTCGGCCTCGGTGTTGACGCGCTCGGCCTCGGCGCTGACGCGCTCGGCCTCGCGCCTCAGACTGTCGGCCTTGGCCTTGGTGGCCTCGGCCTGCCGTTGCGCCTCCACGGCCTGTTCGGCCTGTTGCTTGGCCGCCTCGGCTTGCTCCAGAGCCTGCCTTGCCTGCTCCAGGGCCTGCTGGGCCTGGCGGAGCTGCTGCTCGGGGGTGAGCGTGGCTTGCGCTGCCGCCAGGGCGGGCACGAGCCAAGCCAGGACGAGAAGAACCTTCCTCATGACTTCAGCTCCGATTCAAACTGGGCGAACAGCTGGTCCTTGCGGTCGATGGTGAGGCGGCGGAACTTGCCGAAGGCACGGTTCAGGGCCGTCTTCTTCTTGTTCAGCGCGTTGTCGTCGGTGATGGTCTCCTCGGCCGGGAGCTGGAATCCCGACGGGCGGTCCTGCTCGTAGTTGTAGTAGAGGCGCGTCATGGTCACGTCGGCGTAGCCGTCGCCGCAGTCCACCACGAGGTTGTAGCCGAAGATGGTGCGGTCCAGGTTGAGCGGCTTGTTGGTGAAGACGAGCCACTCCTTCACGGTGGCCACGATTTTGTGCCCCAGCGTGTCGGCCAGGGCGATGCCGCTGCCCTGCAAGTCCTTGTTCTGACGGGTGAGGGCCTCGGCGCCTTGCATCATCCGGGCGAACACCTCGCCGGCCGTGAGCCCCTTGGCCTCGACGCGCTGGTGGAACACCACCTTGCCGTTCTCGTCCACGGGAACGGCTCCGGCGAGATACTTCGCGTCGGTGGCCTTGCTGGTTTTCTCCTTGCTATGGTGTGAGCCGAAGAGCGCTCCGTGCGGCTCTTCGTCCTGTTGGTAGACTTGTGCCGGCGTGGCCAGCGGCATCATGATGGCCATGATGGCCACGATGAATCCTTTTCTCATCATTTCTGTTTGCTATAGTTTACCGGGCAAAGTTAATAAAATTAGTTCTGAAAGCCATGCGTTCGGCGCGATTTTTCATGATTTAACAATTCGCCCCCGTGGGCGGCCCGCCCCTTTCCGTGGCCGCCGCCGCGGGAAGGGCGGCTCCCGGGCGGCCCCGCCGGGGTCAGAGGAAGAGCAGTCCCACGCGGAAGAAGACGGCCGAGACCACCCATGCCAGGCACGTGGTGTAGCCCGCGGCGAAGGCGGCCCACTTCCACGACCCCGTCTCCCCCTTGATGGCCGCGATGGTGGCGATGCAGGGGAAGTAGAGCAGGACGAACACCAGGAAGCAGTAGCACGTCAGGCGTGCCACGGGCTCCGCCTGGGCCGCGGGTATGCCGTCGGCCTTGGCGATGTCGGCCACAATCTTCTGGTGCATGCGCCGGTATTTGCCTTTGTCGGAGCTCAGGCTGTTGTCGTCCTTGAAGCTGTCGTCGTTGTTGTAGAGCACGCCGAGCGTCGAGGCCACAATCTCCTTGGCCCCCACGCCGGCCGCCAGACCCACGTCGAGCTTCCAGTCGAAGCCCTGCGGGCGGAAGACGGGCTCGATGGCCTTGCCGATGTGTCCGAGATAGCTCTGCTCCTGCTGCTCGGGCATGGCGAGGCTGTCGTCGTGGGGGAAGTAGCCCAGGGCCCACACGATGATGGTGGCCACGAGGATGATGCCTCCCATCTTCTTCAGATACTGCTTGCCCTTCTCCCAGGTGTGGCGCATCACGGCCTTGGTGGTGGGGAAGCGGTAGGGCGGCAGCTCCATCACGAAGGGAGTGTCCTCGCCCTTGACGAGGAAGGTGGTGAGGAGCTTGCTCATCACCACGGCCATGACGATGCCGAGCAGGTAGAGCGACATCATCACCACGGGCTGCCACATGCCGGTGAAGAACGTGCCGATGATCATAATATAAATAGGTATGCGTGCCTCGCAGCTCATCAGCGGCAGGATGAGCATGGTCACCAGCCGGCTGCGGCGGCTCTCGATGGTGCGTGTCGACATCACGGCGGGCACGTTGCACCCGAAGCCCATGATCAGCGGGATGAAGCTCTTGCCGTGGAGCCCCATCTTGTGCATGAGCTTGTCCATGATGAAGGCCGCGCGGGCCATGTAGCCGCAGTCCTCCATGAAGGAGATGAAGAGGTAGAGGATGAGGATTTGCGGCAGGAAGACGATGACTTGCCCCACGCCGCCGATGATGCCGTCGGCGAGCATGGCCCTCACCGGCCCCTCGGGCAGGAGGCTTCCGACGGCCTCGCCGAGCCAGGCCATGCCGGCGTCGATCCAGTCCATGGGGTACTGGACGATGAGGAACGTGGTGGAGAACATCACCACGAGCACGAGGAAGAAGATGGGGAACCCGGCCCACTTGTTGGTGAGCACGCGGTCCAGGGCGTGGGTGGTGTGGTAGGTGTCCTGGTTGGTGCCCACGGTGTAGCCGGCCTCCTTCAGCGCACCGTGTATGAAGCCGTACTTGGCGTCCATGATGGCCGTCTCGCTGTCCTCGCCCGTCTCCTCCATCACGCGGCGGGCGGCCTCGTCGCGGTGGGCCATGATTTCCTTGGCGTCGGGCAGCGTGGCCACGTAGTCCTCCACGCTCTTGTCGTGCTCCAGCAGCTTGATGGCCAGGTAGCGCGTGGAGTAGCGCTGCCGCAGGTTGTCCTCCTTCTTCAGGTGCTCCTGTATCTCGCTGATGCCGTGCTCTATCTCGTGGCCGTGGTTGATGTGCACGTGGCGGAAGTGCGGGTTCTGGCCCTCGGAGCCCTCGTAGAGGTCGACGACGGCCTGGAAGAGCTCCTCCACGCCCTTGCCCGTGGTGAACACCGTGGGCACCATCGGCACGCCGAGGAGCTGGCTCAGCCGGTCGAGGTCGCACTTGTCGCCCCGCTTCTCGGTCTCGTCGAACATGTTCAGGGCCACCACCATGCGCAGGTGCATGTCGATGAGCTGCGTGGGGAGGTAGAGGTTGCGCTCCAGGTTGCTCGTGTCGATGACGTTGATGATGATGTCGGGCGTCTTCTCGATGATTTCCTTGCGCACGTAGAGCTCCTCGGGGCTGTAGGCCGAGAGGCTGTAGGTGCCCGGCAGGTCGACGAGGGTGAACTCGTAGCCGTGGAACGAGGCGTGCCCCTCCTTGGCGTCGACGGTGACGCCCGAGTAGTTGCCCACCCGCTCGTGGGCGCCACTGGCGAAGTTGAAGAGGCTGGTCTTGCCGCAGTTCGGGTTGCCCACCAGGGCCACGCTGATGGTCTTGTGGCGGCGCTCGGCGGCGTCGGCCCACTCCTTGTCGGTCAGGGGGCGCTCGTCGGGGTCGTCGGGGCGGTCCACCATCACCGGGGCGGCAGTGCCCGAGGCCGTGGCGGCCTCCTGGCGCTCCATCTGGCGGGCCTCCTCGGGCGACACCACCTCTATCAGGTCGGCCTCGCTGTGGCGGAGGCTCACCTCGTAGCCCATGATGCGGTATTTCACGGGGTCCTTCAGCGGGGCGTTGAGCAGCACCTCCACCGTCTTGCCCTTGATGAAGCCCATCTCGATGATGCGCTTGCGGAATCCGCCGTGGCCGTACACCTTGGCGATGACGGCCTTCTCGCCTGTCTTGAGTTCGCTTAACTTCATGTTGTCGGTTGCCTTATGTGGTTCGTGCAAAATTACAACAAAAAATCGGCAACCTTGTTGCAATGCCGGAAATCCATGCCAAAATACCTAGAAATGATGAGCCGCGGGTCACGCTAGCCGGCCAGATACCTTTTCTTGACGAACCCCCGCACCTCCTTGCGCGCCATGCCCAGCCTGTTCTCCACCGTCTTGGCGTTCATGCCGAGCTGCAGGGAGATGTCCCTCACGCCCTTCCCCTCGTAGAAGCTCATGCGGTAGATGGTCTGCTGGCGGGGCGAGAGGCGTGCCACGCCGTGCTCGAGCAGGCTGATGATTTCGCCGACGGAGTAGACGCTCTCGGCCGACTCCTGCCGCGGCGCCCCCGCGCCCTGGCCCCCCAGGCGGTGCTCGTAGGCCTCGACGCGCTGGCGGTGGCGCCACCGGTCGAGCACGAGGTGGCGCGCGGTGGTGTAGACGAGGCTCGGCAGGGTGACGGGAGAAATCATCGCGGGCATGGCGAGCAGGCGCACAAACACGTCCTGGACGATGTCCTCGGCGTCGTCCACGCTGCCTGTGCGCGAGGCCACGAAGTTCAGTATCTCGTCGCGGTGGCGCTTGTAGTAGTCTGCGACGACCTCGTGCTGGGGGTTGGAGAGTTCCATGGGTTCAAGCATTGATTTCGTTAACGATAAGCAAATTTACGAATTTTCTCTTGAGAAAGGCAAGCGATTGGTCTTAAAAATGCGTAAAAAGGGGCGAAATGAAGTTTTTTCCACTCTTTTTGTATGCTTTTTCCCCCTTTGCGGCGTCCGCTCCCGGCTCTTGGATGCGGCCGGCGGCATGGCGGGGCGCCTCCCGCCGGCTGCCGGGAGGGCGGCATAAAACGCGCGAACGCTTGCGTAATCGAAAAAAACTTGCTATATTTGCACGCACGCCCACGCCGCCTCCCGCCGCCGGCGGACACGAAGCCCGCCATGGCCCGCGGCGGTGCGGGTGTCAACCAGGCAAAAACAAGACTTATGATCATCATCACCCGAAACCAAACCGACTATGGCCCCTACGACGAGCCGACGGTGGCCCGCTATGTGGAGGAGGGCCGACTGCTGATGCACGACAAGGCCCGCGACCCCGCCACGGGGCTGCGGGGCACCGTGGGCGAGCTGCTCCTGCGCCGCGGCATCAGGCCGCGCGTCGGCAGCGGCGGCACCCTGGCCCAGCAGCTGCGGCGCATCGGCTCGCAGTTCATCTTCCCCCGCGAGGACCTGACGCGGCACAGCCTCATGGAGGACAAGCGCCTGCTCGTGCTCGCCATCGTGGGGCTCTCGCTCTCGGTCATCATGCTCCTGCCCATCGGCGGATACATGGTGTTCTATGTGGTGTCGCTCTACTTCTCGGTCGTCTGGGGCATGTTCTTCGCCTACTTCTTCCGCGCCAGGCAGGTGACGTGGCGGGCCTCCGTGGCCACGTTCTTCCTCACGCAGCTGGGCGTGTTCGTCATCTTCTCTGGGCTGAACAGCCTCAACTTCTTCTATGTGTTCACCCACGCGCGGTTCCCCCTGAGCATCGTGGGCTACATCCTGGGCGTGGGCCTCACCGAGGAGTTCGCCAAGATGGCGCCCCTGCTCTTCATCGAGCGGCGCTCGCGCGAGCCCATGCTCCCGCAGACGATGGTCTACTACGGGCTCATCTCGGGCATCGCCTTCGGCGTCTTCGAGGGCGTGCAGTACCAGACCACGGTGAACATCCAGGCCGACTACACCACGGCCTTCCTGCTCAACATCGCGCGGCTCACCTCGCTGCCCTTCCTCCACGCCGTGTGGGCGGGCCTCTGCGGCTACTTCGTGGGCATGGCGGGGCTCTATCCGCGCTACCGCAAGTCGCTCTGGCTGCTCGCGCTGGCCATCCCCGCCACCCTCCACGGGCTCTACGACTCGTTTGCCGGCCTGGCCTACGTCGTCTCGCTCGTCGTGGCCTTTGCCAGCGTGCTCCTGCTCATGGCCTACCTGCGCAAGAGCGGCACGCTGCGCCAGCGCCTCCGGGGCTGACCGGGCGTGGCCGCCGTGGCCGCCATGCCGGGCGCCGCCCACTCGCTGGAACACAAGGAAAGGGGCGGTGGAGCACGGGGGCGGGCGTTGCTCATTATCACGGGCAGCCGACTTCAATTGTCAACTATTCTCCCATCCATTTGAAGAACGGCCTTCTTGCCATGTGTAAGCGGCCTTCTTGGCATCGAAGAAGGCCGTTCTTCGGGGCAAAGAAGGCCGTTCTTCGGACTGAAGAAGGCCCTTCTTCGAACTGACCCCCTATTTTTCTCGCATCTTTACAAAGCCGTAAGCAAACCGGGGAGCAAACTTCGCAGATTGTCACAAGAACATGGAATGTGCCGACTTTCTGTCAAAACGGGAGTTTGGGAAGGGAGAGAATGAATGTAAACATTTCTCCAATTCCAACCATCACCTTCCCGAAGCGTGTGCCCCCACCCCTTGTGGCAAGTCCTGTGCGGCCGTGTGTTTGCGGCTTGTGTGTTCCAGGACGCTCCAAGGCCTCACAAGGGCGCCGGGCCAACATGCGGAAGTTGATTTAATTTATCCAAGTGGTCTTGGTGATACACAATATTCTTTGTAATTTTGCGTCTATATTAAAATGAAACGGCGTCTTCTGTTGCTCCTCTTCGCATTGTCATGCCTGCCGGCCACCTTGCCCGGGCAAGACCACCCTTTGCGTGTAACACGGGTGGATGAGACCCATGGGTATGGTCAGGAAGTTGTCGTTTGCGGTCTCCAGGATTCCTATGGTTTCATGTGGTTTGGCACGTGGAACGGCCTCTGCCGCTATGACGGTTACCAGATGAAGAACTACCGGATGAGGCCCGGTGACCGGAGCCCCTTGCGTACCAACCATGTATGTGTCGTGCGCGAATTGCCGGACCATGAAATAGAATGCGAGATGGACGACGGCATGGTTTGCGTCTTTCACCGCCGGACGGAGACCTTTGAGATGAAGAAGGGCAAAGGCCACGCAGCAAACAAAAGCTTCCAGGCGGACAGCCAGACAATCCGGGCAATATCATCGCTGCCTGAACTCAAGGGCAGGGAGGTGCGCTTCATTACACGCGACAGGCAGGACGGGATATGGGTGTTCACGTATGGAGGCGGCTTGTATCGTGTGTGGAGAGGAACCAGAGGGCTTCAGACACGGCGCCTTGCAGACGGCTCGGAGGAATGGATACGCGCTTTGTACGCCGACCGCCGGCGCCGCCTGTGGATTGCCGGCAAGAACGGCTTCGTAAAGGTCGGCGGCCAGTTCCTTTCTTCTGACGGGGCATTGTCGAAGTCGCCCAGGAAGTTCGGACTGATGGTGTATTGCTTCTTCCAGGACTCAAACGGGAACATGTGGCTTGGTACACGGAAAGACGGACTCCTGCGCCTTGTTCCAGACGGAACGGGAAAATCGTTCAAGGTCAGCCAATATGCCCACAATGCCCACGACCGCTACAGCTTGAGCAACAACGCGGTCTATGCCATTGCGGAAGACAGTCGCAAACGGCTGTGGATTGGCACACTTGGGGGCGGACTGAACATGCTGGACCTCCACCAGCCAGTGCCTCGTTTCGTGAACAAGAACAACACCCTCAGAGGGTGGACGGCCGACAAGGGCGGCATGCGCGTCAGGTGCTTGCACGTCACGCCGAAAGGAGTGCTCTTGGCAGGCACAATGAACGGGCTCTACACCAGTCGGGTAGAAGCCGACCCGTCGCATATGACTTTCCACCACAACACCCGCCGCCTTGACGACGCAACGTCGCTAAGTCATTATTGCGTGCTGGACATTGAACCGGCCGACCCAAGAACACTGGTCTTGGCAACGGACGGGGGAGGGCTTTGCCTGGCAAACAGTGACAGCCTGCTGACAGACCACATACGGTTTGGCGTCATCAACAGTGACAAGGGCCTCCCTTCTGACATGTGTATGAGTGTCTTGAGACTGGCAGAAGACAGCCTGTGCATCGTCGCCCGGAAGTCAATAAGCATTTTGAGCCTGCGTGACACAACTTTCACGAACTTCGCAAGTGGCATCGACGGTGACGATTTCAGCTTTCTTGATGTCAAGCCTGTTGTTGGCGCAAATGGAAGATTCCTTTTCGGAACAACGCAAGGCGTGCTTGACGTCAGCAGAGACGACTTGCGGAAGAGCAATTATTCGCCCCAGATAGTCGTCTATGCTCCCGACACCATCCATCTCAGCGCCGACGAGCAGAGCCTTTCCATACGTTTCGCCGCAATCGACTATGACAGGAATGTGCCCATTACGTATGCATACCGCATCGACGGCATGGGCAGTCGCTGGACCTACGTGACCGACAATGCGATAACCCTGCCGAACGTTCCTGCCGGAACTTGGAAGCTCCGGCTTCGCTCGACAAATGGAGATGGCGTGTGGTGCGACAACGAGCGTGTGCTGATCATCCACAGGCCTCCCCATTTCGCCGAAACTCCATACCCTTGGTTGTTGCTGGGACTGATGTTGGCTTTCATGGCCCTTGTTGCATACAAGGTGGCGAAATACATCCGGCGCCTGCAAAATGAGATGAAAGACATGCGGCTGACGAGTAGCCAGCGCGTCGAGGTCATGGCAAGCCAGATACGCGAGCTGCTCAACATCCGCGAGAAGGTCGTTGCTGTAGGCAACATAGACGCTGTCATGGACAGCGAGCCCTCTCCCGACCAGAAGTTCGCCCAGCGCTTGAAGCAATACTTGCTCGACAACATCTCCAATTCTGACCTGTCTGTTGCCGACATTGCAAAGGAAATGGGCGTGAGCAACACCGTGCTCTACGTTCGGACGAAGAGCGTTCTCAACACTACTCCCAACAACTACTTGCTGAACCTGCGGATTGAAAAGGCGAAGGCTTTGCTCGGCGGCCCAAACCCTTACATAGCGGAAATCGCTTACGCCTGCGGCTTTTCCGACCCGCGCTACTTCAGCCGGTGTTTCAAGAAGCTGACAGGCGTCACGCCTACTGAATACAGCAAGCAGATGTCCTAAAGGATTTTGAACATCAACCGTGCTTTTTTGAACATGCCCTTTCCTCATAAAGGATAATTTTGCCGTACTTTTTTTATACGTCAAAAGACAATCAAATGATATGAGTATGAGGAAATACATTTCGTTCATTATGCTGTTCTTGTTGGCATGTAGTGTGCCGTCATGGGCAGGGCCGGCGAAACTAAGGCTGACGGCTGACAAGGCACAATTGACAGGCGGACTACTCCTGAAGGAGGGAGCCGTCCACAAGTGGAACAACGTTGCCCAAAGAATCAGCTGGACTACGGAGCTGGAGCCGGGGCAATATGCCGTTTGGCTGCACTATTCTGAACCATACGCGGGAAGTGTCGTCGCAGTCAGTATTGGCGACCAGGAAATAGTGAAGATGCTGCCGGCCTCGACGGATTGGAAAACCTTCAGGACACAGAAGCTTGGCGTTGTCAATATAGGCGCAGGCCAGCAACCAATGGCTGTCACAGGCCAGCAGACCGTCACACTCCAAGGCCGCCAGCTCGCCTTGGTTGGCGATGAGAACAAGGAAGCGTTGCCAGACGTGGCGTGGCTGGAGATGGAGAGCGTGAGCGAACCGCCTTTGCCTGCAACGGTTGAGGGCGATGCCAGGAAACTCTTCGACGGCAAAACCCTCAGCGGGTGGGAAGGCAATGACGGGGAAGGCTCCATGAAGTGGTTCCGCGTCGAGGACGGAGCCATTGTCGCCGGGTCGATGACTGAGCCCATCCCGCGCAATGAGTTTTTGCGCACGACGAGGAAGTACGGCAATTTCGAGCTGAAGGTGAAGTTCCGTGTCAGGGTGGAGGGCAACAAAGGTTGGAACGGCGGCATACAGTTCCGTTCCGTGCCTGATGTTGACAAGCCCTATGAGATGGTGGGCTATCAGGCGGATATATTTGCCCGGCGCTGGGGAGGGCTCTATGATGAGTCACGGCGCAACAGGTTTCTTGGCACTATTCTGAGTGAGCAGCCGTGCAATGCCAGTGAGTGGAATGAATATGTGTTGCGGTGCGAGGGGCCGCGCATAAGGCTCTGGCTTAACGGCAAGCCTGTTGTCGACTACACCGAGCCGTTCGCATATACACCACATCAGAAGTGGGGCATTATCCCTCAGAAAGGGTACATCGCCCTGCAAGTCCACCAGCGGGGAAACCCCTATGAAATATGGTATAAGGACATAGAGATAAAGGAACTGAAAGTAGACGCTCCCCTCCCTCCTCATTATTCTGCTGCCGGCCAACTTTCTTACGGTGTTCCAATAGCCGACAGCCTCGGATGGAAGGTGGGCGTCCAGGCTTACGACCTGAAGCGTGTGGCAACATTCTTTGAGGCTGTCGGCATGACCGCCGCTCTTGGATTGAAGTACATCGAGGGTGTGAACATGCGGCTTTCTTCGGAGACTGATGAGTCTTTCGGGCCGGACATGAGCGAGGAATGGAAGGCTCGCACGAAGGAAAGGCTCTCTGAAGCCGGCGTCACGCTGACAAGCTACTACCGAAGAATCTCTCCACGCGACGCCGAACGGACATTCCGCTTTTGCCGTGAAATGGGTATCATGCTCGTTACTGACCCTGTGCGAGTGGCAAAAGGTGAGGGGAGCATGGACTATTATGAGGCTTTGGCAAGGAAGTACAATGTAAGGATGGTGCTGACTAACCATCCGGAGGCCGACCATTCTCCATATTACGACCCTGACACGGTCCTCGCTGACCTTGCGGGG
>CAZVWX010000004.1:0-17526 GCA_964631105.1 uncultured Prevotella sp.
TTCTTCGAGGCAAAGAAGGCCGTTCTTTGGACCGAAGAAGGCCGTTCTTCGAAATAACCCCCTATTTTTCTCGCATCTTTACAAAACCGTAAGTAAATCGAGGAAGAAAGTTCGCAGAATGTCACAAGAACGCGGAATATCCCAACTTTCCGTCAAAACGGGGATTTGGGAAGATGTAGAGAAAATGTAAACATATCTCTAATCCGGCACGACACTTTGCTGGAGCATGCCCCCTACACATAGGCGAAGCCTTGTGCGGCCCCGTGGGTGTCCGCCAGAGCGGCGTTTGCCGATTCATGCCAACGCGGCCGGTACATTTCGTATGGATTCCGGGAGGGGTCAAAGCCCTGCGGGGGTTGAAAACAACAATGATTGATAGGGATGTTGCATCACCTTTCATGCCAACTTCCGACCATTGGCGGAGTATCTTTTGGCAATTGACACCATATCGTTTCACAATGCCGGGAGACATAAAAAAGGCTCCATTTGCCATATCAATGGAGCCTGTAACTAGTCGGAAAAAGGGGTGCTATGAAGGGTGACACGCCCTCATATGTTTTCATGGGGTGGAGTTGTGCCCCCATCACCTTGGTCGATGCACTCCCTTGGTGTGTGGGGGATGGGGGACTCGGCTCCGGCGGGGCTTTGGGCAAGTCACTTGTTGAGGAACTTGCGGGCGTCCTGCACCACGATGCCGCGCCAGTCGGAGCCGACGCACTGGCCCGCCAGGTTGTAGCGGGGACCGGGCGACGTGGGGCGTGCCGCCGCCTTGGGGGCGTCGACGGACGTGGCCACGGCCACCTCGCTGACGACGTTCTTGCCCTGCTGCGTGGAGGCCGTCACCTCGAAGAACTTGGTCTGGCTCACGTTGGTGACGTCGAGCGTCTGGGGCGAGCCCGAGCCGGTGCTGAAGACGAGGCTGACGAAGTCGGACTCGCTGTTGATGGTGAACTCCTTGACGAACCACGTGCGGCCGTCGACGGTCTCGGTGGCCGTCACGCGGTCGCCGGGCCAGGAGGTGTTGGCGGGCGCGTGCGTGCCGTCGCCGCCCCAGCTCCAGAAGTTGATGCCCGAGGCCGTGCTCCATCCCGCCTTGTCGGCGTTCACATACACCTTGATAGTATAAGGCGTGAAGACGCTCTCGTCGATGGTGTAGTGGCGCGTGACGGTGCCCACGACCGTGGCGCCCACGAGGAGCGCGGCCTTGAGGGTGGCCGTCTGGCCGATGGTGATGGAGGCTCCGTCGGCCAGCTGCGGGCTCTGGGCGGTGGGCTCGGAGCCGTCGGTGGTGTAGACGATGCGTGCGCCCGCCTGGCCGGTGACGGCGGTGAGGGTGACCTGCTGGGGCTGGTTGTAGACGCCCGAGGGCACCGAGGGCCACACGGTGTTCAGGCTCTTGGCCAGATAGTAGGCGTAGCCCTTGCCCGCGAGCACGCGCTGCCAGGCCGACGCGTCGGGAGCGACGGTGACGTTGGGCGTGCCGATGACGGCGATGAGATGGTCGCCCGACTGCACCTCGGCATAGCTGTTGCCCGAGGCCAGGAACTGGTAGTCGGTCTCGTTGGTGACGCCAGCGGCCTTGCGGGCCAGCACCATGTTCTTGATGTCGGTCTTGAAGGCCAGGTAGTGGGGCAGGAAGACGCAGGGCGTGCCCGGCATAGCCAGCAGGTAGGCGTTGACGGCGAGGGTGTCGCGGCGCACGGGGTCGTTGCTGGAGCCGTCGGGGCGCACCTGCGTGTCGTGGTTCTCCACGAAGGTGACGGCGTAGCGGCGGTAGGCGGGGTCGTGCATCAGGTTGTTCTGGCTGTTCAGCAAGGCCCAGTTGTTGGCGTTCTGCGCGTCGCGCACGTTGTACTTGAACTGGAAGTCGAAGGCCGCGCTCTGGTAGTCGGCGTTGCGAATCCACGTCTCGATGGTGCTGTTGGAGTCCCAGCACTCGCCGACGGAGAACTGCACGCCGGCGGCCTTGTTGTAGTCGGCCACGTGGCTGGCGGCGAAGCCCTTCACCATGTCGTAGCGGAAGCCCGCATAGCCCAGGTCGTTGAGGAGGAAGTCCTCGTAGGCCTTCACCACGGTCTGCACGTTGGCGCTGTTGTGGTCGAGGTCGCGCATGCCCGACCAGTCGGTGCCGTCGTCGGCGTTGGCGCTCAGCGCGACGCCGTCCTTGGCGGCCTGCGTGGCCGTGGCCCCGCCGTCGTCGTTGCTCACAATGTCGGTGGTGAGCAGCTGGTAGGTGGTGCCCTTGTAGGTCTCGGCGGGGAAGGTCCACCAGCCGTCGGTGTTGTGGTGGTTGACGACCACGTCGGCGATGGTGCCCACGCCATGCTCCTTGAAGGTGGCAATCATGGAGCGGAGCTCGGCCTCGGTGCCGAAGCTGGAGTTCTGGTTGAAGTAGTAGTAGGGCGTGTAGCCCATCACCTGCGTGGTCTCCAGGCACCGTCCGCTCTGCGGCACCCACACCAGGTCGAAGATGCCGCCGAAGTCGTCGGCCTGCCGCTCCAGGCGCGTCCACTGCGAGTCGTTGTAGCTGTCCCAGGAGAAGCCCTGGAGCATCACGCCGCCATAGCCGGCGGGCCAGCCCTGCGCCAGAAGACGGGGCGAGAGGATGAGCATCAGGGCGAGCAACGGAATAAATCGTTTCATATTTAGGCTTGTAAGATTGGTTTCCTTTCCGACGGCGAAGTTACGGTTTTTCCGCATACGGTGGCGCTTGGCAGGACGTGGAAGAATCACAAAAGTTGCGCAATCGGTTGCATTCCGCCTCACTTCACCACCACCTTGCGGCCCTGGTGGATGTAGAGGCCGGGGGCGGTGGGCTGGGTTGTGGGTGGCGTGGGCAGCGACACGCCCTGGGGCGTGTACCATGCGCCGTCGGCGGGGCTGGCGGAGCGTGTGGCCGTGCTGATGGCCGTGGCCGTGCCGAGGAAGTCGCTCAGCACATAGGCGGCGGGGAGTAGGCGGCCCGTGGCATTGTCGACGAGGCCGGCGTTGTACCAGCCGTTGAGCACGTGCTGTGCGTTCCAGGCCGAGCCCTCGCCGTCGTTGGTCTCCATCTCCCACCAGAAGAGCCCCGTGACGCGCGGATGGTTGGCCAGCGTGTCGACCAGGGCTTGGGTGAAGGCCTTCTGACCGTCGGCCGAGATGGGGAAGGTGGCCGAGTAGTCGTAGTCGATGGTGGAGGGCTGCCAGGCGTGGTAGTAGCCCATCTCCACAATCATGATGTCCTTGGCGGAATAGGCCTCGATGGCCTGGAGGGCCGTGGAGAGCTGGGGCAGGAAGCCGTGGTAGTAGCTGTAGTAGCTCGTGCCGATGATGTCGTAGTCGACCCCCGCGTCGTCCATGTCGCGATAGAACTGCACCAGGTAGGTGGGGTTGGCCACGCGCTCGGTGTGGAGCACAATCTTGGCCTCGGGGCACACGGCGCGGCAGGCCGCGGCGGCCCGCGCGAGCAGGCGGGTGAAGCGGGCGCGGTTGGTGGACTGGCCGGCGTAGTAGCGCTTGGGCGAGCCGCTGCCCTGCTGGCCCCAGAGGATGCCGTAGCTCACCTCGTTGCCAATCTGGATGAAGTCGGGCGTGGCCCCGGCGGCCACGAGGGCCTGGAGGGACTGGGCGGTGTAGTTGTAGACGGAGTCCTCAAGGGCCGCGTCGGTGAGGTTGAGCCAGGCCTCCGGCGTCCACTGGTTCGACGGGTCGGCCCAGGTGTCGCTGTAGTGGAAGTCGAGCATGAAGGCCAGTCCGGCGTCCTTGATTTCCTTGCCCAGGGCCTCCACGTAGGCCAGGTCTTGGAACACGCCCTGGTTCTTGGCCTCGGTGGAGGCGTTGGCGGGGTTGTGGAAGAGGCGCACGCGCATGGCGTTCATGCCGCAGGTGGACTTCAGATAGGGCAGCAGCGGCCCCGTGGCGTTGCCGTCCTGGTCGTAGTAGGCCACGCTTTTGTCCTCGTAGGCCTTCAGGAGCGACACATCGCCGCCCACATAGCGCTGGGCGGCGGCGGGAAGGAGAGCGGCCAGGAGGAGCGGGGCCGCGAGCCATGTTCTCATGAGATGTTTCATAGGTTTTTCGTTATGCTTGTTGTTGTGTGATGGCAAGGAATGGGTGGGGCTCAGCGCCCGTCGTGGAGCACGTTGATTTCGTCGCGCGAGACCTGCAGCACGCCGTCGACGCGCGAGAAGCGGGTCACGGCGTCGTCGGCGCTCATGCCCTGGGGCAGCGACACGGCCACGGCGTTGAAGTTCTGGTAGTCGTAAATCACGGTGGCACCCTGCCGCGCTATGGCTTCCAGGAGGCGCGTCTTCACGGCGGGGTGGGAGTTGTCGTACCAGATGATGACCGTGGAGGGCGAGTACACCGTGCCGGGCTTCTGCAAGAGAGCCGCGCCCCGAGTAGGCAGAAACTTGGCCAGCTCGTAGAAGGCGGGCAGCACGCGCCCCGTGGTGTTGCTGAAGAGGCCGCGGTTGAGCCAGCTCTCCACGACGGGCCGCCCGCTCTCGTTCTCCTCGGGCATCCACCAGAAGAGCCCCGACACGCGGGGATGCTTGTTGAGCATGGACACGAGCTCGAGGGCGAACTCGCGCTGGCCGTCGGGCGAGATGGGGAAGTATTGGGCGTAGGCCTCGGGGTCGGTGGTCCACCGGTCGTTCTGGTGGGAGTAGTAGGCCGCCGTCTCTACAATCATCACGTCCTTGTCGGGATAGCGGGCCTCGAGGGAGTCGAGCACGACGTTGAGGTGGGCGATGGTGCCGTGCCACATGGGGTAATAGCTCAGCCCGATGACATCGTAGTCGACGCCATGGCCCTCCAGGCGGTCGTAGAAGCCGCGCGTGGCCGCCCAGTCCTGGGCGTGCTCGGTGTGGATGATGATGCGTGCCCCGGGGCAGAGCTCGCGGCAGGCCTCCACGCCGGCTCGCAGCAGGCGGGCGAGGGTGTCCCATCCGGCGTCGGCCTGCGGGTCGATGCGCCCCACGGGCCAGAGCATGCCGAAGGTGATTTCGTTGCCCACCTGGATGAGGTCGGGCACGATGCCCTCGCGGCGCAGGCGGAGGAGCGTGGCACGGGTGTAGGCTCCCACGGAGTCGGCCAGGGCCGCGGCACTGGCGCCCTGCCAGCGGGCGGGGATGAACTGCTTGCCGGGGTCGGCCCAGGTGTCGCTGTAGTGGAAGTCGAGCATGAGCCGCATACCTTGGTCGTGGACGGCCTTGCACAGGGGGATGATATAGTCGAGGCTCTGGAGCACGCCCTCGCCCTTGGCTTGGGCCGGCGCCTGCGAGGGGTCGACAAAGAGGCGCACGCGGGCGGCGTTCCATCCGCCCTCGTCGGCCACGAAGGGCAGGAAGTAGACGGGCTGCCCGGTGGAGTCGCGATAGACGGCTTGCCGCTGGCCGTAGGTGGGGAGCAACGAGAAGTCGCCGCCCAGGAGCCGCTGGGCGGACAGAGGGAGGGCGGCGCAAAGGGCGACGAGCGCCGCAAGGGCTCGGTGGGTGAGGGTCGGGGCCATAGACGGATGAATCTTTGTTCTGCATGGCAAAAATACACAAAACTTTCCATTTCCGCAAGTATTTGTGTGGTGATTGCGCTACTAATGAATGTTAATTGCCTGTTGGCGGACCGGCGGACACCAATCAAGAAAAGGGACCCCCGCACATGGCGGGAGCCCCTTTGGTTAGAATCAAGATGAAATGCAAGCGTCCTAGTTCACGGGGACGATGCTCCACCGCCCGGTGATGTCGTTCAGATAGAAGTCGTAGGTTCCGGCAGGAACGGTGATGTTCTCGCTGCCCAGTTCCAGGTAGTAGACATCGCCGATGGCCGTGGCCTTGTCGTCGCTGGAGGTGCCCCAGCTGACATCCCATCCGTGGTTGGCGCGGAACTTCAGTCCGCCGTCGGAGGGGATGGTGGCGCGTCCGTACCAGTTGTGCGGCGCGTTGGTCTCCTGCGTCAGGTCGATGTCGCCCCCCCAGCCGTTGAAGTCGCCGATGAGCGAGACGCTGGTGTACTCAGCCGAAGGCTCCACCGCCGTCCAGGTGTAGGTCTGGTCGTTCATGTTGATGGTGAGCGTGTAGTAGCCCGCCGAAGGAGCCTGGAAGGCCCCCGAGCTCGTGTTGGTGAGGTTGCCCGAGGGCGAGCCGTCGCCGTCGCCGGCACCCCAGGCCACATCCCAGTTGCCCACGTTGTTGGCATCCCAGAACTTCAAGTCCCAGGCGGCGCTCCAGCGCGTGGTGTAGCTGTAGACGTTGTCGCCATGAGCATAGAACATGTTGTGCAGCGAGGCGTCGGCGTTCCACGTCGGGTTGTTGATGGTTCCGACGATGTAGTAGCGTGCCTCGGCGCGCTTCACGGTGTAGGTGAGGTTGTTCATGTCGAGAGTGACCAGGAACTGCCCCTTGCCGTGGATGACGGGTGTCTTCACCTCGCTGTACTCGGCGTCGCCGGTGTAGACGAGGAAGTTGTGCAGGCTGTTGTCGCCGTCGACGGCGCACCCCATCTGCGTGGCGTTGACGGCGTCCCACTGCGGGTTGGATGCGTCATACTGGCTTCCGCAATAGAACTTGTACCAGTTGTCGCCGTCGCTGGTGGTGTTGATGGTGGCGGAGTAGGTGCCGTCGCCGTTGTCGGTCATCCAGACGGGAGCCGAGAGGTCCCATCCGCTGCCGTTCTCGCTGAAGTTGCCGAGCAGGTAGTAGCCCTTGGCGTCGATGGCGGGGGTGGCGTAGGGCGTGATGGAGCCCGTGGTCTCGCCGGCCACGTCGACGGTGACGGCGTCGCCGTTGGCCAGGTTGGCCGAGACGGTGGTCTTCACGTCGAAGGAACGCGCCACGGCGGCGCGGCTGTCGTTCTGCGATTCGGCGAGGGCGAGCAGGTCGGCGGCGCTCACCGAGACGATGCCGTCGTCGACGGTGGCGTCGATGGCCTCGCCGTTGATGGTGAGGCTCTTCACGGTGTAGCCCGTCACGTTGTCGTTGGCCGAGCTGATGGCGACCAGCTGCACCTCGCCGTCGGCGTCGGGCATGGTCACGTTGGCCTCGGGCCCGGCGGCGAAGGAGACGCCATATTTGGCGGCTGCCTCCTCGGCGGAGTATGCCTGCGGGCTGGCCCAGTCGTCGTAGTCGCCGGAGCAGCTGGCAAGCGAGCATGCCGCAAGAGCTGCCAAGCTATATAATATTGTCTTTTTCATCTTTTCGTTGTTTATCGTTGGTCCGTAATCGTTTTTTTCATTGCAGGAATCACTCCACCCGGGCGGTGTTCTGGTCGAAGTTGACGTAGAGCGTCTGGCCGGCCGTAATCTGCACGGAGTAGTCGGCACCGACGTTCTCGGCCCAGTTGGCGGGGATGTCCACCTCGCGCCAGTAGCAGTTGCCCTGGTAGATGGTGAATTCGGTGCGCCACCAGTCGATGCCGGGCACCTTGATGTAGGCGCGGAGCTCGCCGGCAGCCGTGAAGGCGGGCGACTTCCACTCGCCGGTCTGGTCGGCGGGGGCGGTCATCTCCCAAGCCGCGTCGGCGTCGGTCCACGAGCCTCCGGCGGCGTTGCCAATGACGTAGGCCTTGCCCGGCTCCACGGTGAGGTCGTACTGGATGCTGTTGCCGACAATCTCGCCCACGAAGTGTAGCACGTACCATCCGCCGTTGGCCACGACGATGTTGCTGTTGCCGTCGTCGCTCTCGGAGAGCCCGGCCCCGGCGTTGTCGGTGAGTGTGCGGATGCGGTTGTAGCCGCGCCAGTCGTTCTCATAAGTTCCCCACTTGAAGGTGCCTCCGGCGGGCACGTAGACCATCGTGTAGTAGTTGCCGGAGAGTCCGTAGACGGCGGGCACGACCTTCCAGCTCGACCAGGCGGTCTGGATGCTGGAGCCTACCACATAGAGCTGCGTGGGCAGCTCGGCTGCCGGCGCCTGGTAGGTGGCGAGCACCGAGGGCAGGGTGATGACGTTGGAATAGCACAGGCCGAGGCTGTCGGGTGTGTTGTCGATGAAGGCCCCGAGGCGCAGGTAGACGGGCCGTGCGGTGTTGGGATAGTCGGTGTCGGGGTTGGCATCCTGGAAGAGCTCGACGATGGCGTCGTTGAGCTCGCGTGCGTCGACATCCATCTTCGCCGTGTTGTAGGATGTGGAGAGCGTCTTGTAGGCCGCGCTGGCGTCAGTGCCGAAGCGCGAGTCGTCGCTCACCTGCACGAAGTAGCGCGTGGCGTAGGGCACGCCGCCATAGTTGGGCTGCGAGCAGGTGAGCTCCAGCGACGTGGCGGCCGTGAGGTCGTAGGTGTTGTTGGCGGCGTTGGCCGGGACGTTGAGCACGAATCCGTCGCTGACGTGGCTCAAGTCGAGGGTAGGGTTGCTGTCGTCGTCCTTCTCGCATGACGAGAAAGCCAGCATGGCCACGGCCAGAAGCGACAGCATGCACCCCGTATGAAATATCTTCTTTTTCATGATTATGCGTTGATAAAAGGTTTTGCGTTGGCTTGTTGGGATTTAGTAACCGTCGTTCTGCGACATGTTGGGGTTGCCGGCAAGGTCGGTGTCGGGGATGGGATACACCTGGAAGTGCCGGTCGATGCCGGTGCCGCCGGGCTGTCCGCCCTTGAAGTCCCAGAGATAGGTGGAGCCGGTGAAGCGTCCGAAGCGCACGAGGTCGGAGCGGCGGCGCCCCTCCATGTAGAACTCCTTGCACCACTCGTCGATGAGGATCTGGTCGTTCACCGAGGTGTGTGCCGTGGCGTGTGCGCGGTTGGTGATTTCGGCGAGGTCCTGCAGGGCGGCGTCAGTGTTGCCCAGACGGTAGTTGGCCTCGGCGCGGGTGAGGTAGATTTCGGCCAGGCGGAACAGGGGAATGTCGGTGTCGGAGAAGGTGCGGTCGTGTCCCGACTGTCCGTCGAGGCGCTGGTTGGACCACTTCACGATGCTTGCGCCGTTCATGAAGCCCGTGATTTGCTTGCCGGGCGAGAGGGTGCGTATGCCGCCGCCCACGCCCATGTAGAAGAGCGCGCGGTCGTCGCCGGCCTTGGTCACCACGTCGTCGGTGGAGACTCCGAGGCTCTTGTCGCAGGCGTTGGTCTGGTCTTCGGTGAGCGAGCCCTTGGTCAGGCCGTTGGCGTCGCAGTAGCTCTGGTAGTCGGCGTCGCTGGCCATGGGGATGTCGTCGCTGGGGAAGAACTTCTCAACGAGGTCCTTGCGGGCGAAGTTGCAGCTCCAGTAGTTGTCGATGTTGCAGTTGGGCATGCCGACGATGATGCAGCTCGACACCAGATAAGTGGATCCGGCATACTCCTCGGTGCTACGCCCGTCCTGGCGGATGGGGAAGATGATTTCCTTCATGGCCTGTGAGTTCTCGTCGTTGTCGCCCATGAACACCTGCTGATAGCCCGAGAATCCGTTGCTCGAGCTCTTCGACAGAGCGTAGGCGTTCGAGTTGATGATGCGGTCGCAGTAGTCCTTGGCCTTCTGGTAGTCCTGCACCTCGCCGTTGGTGTACACGTTCGAGTTGAGCGCGAGGCGAGCGTGGAGTGCGTAGGCGGCTCCCTGGTCGGCGCGTCCGAAGTTGGACGAGTTGTTGAACGAGCCGATGGTGGCCAGCTGCGGCTCAATCTCGGTGAGCTCCTGGTCGATCCAGTCGTAGAGGTCCTTGCCCGAGAGCTGTGTGGGCAGCTCGCTCATGCTGAAGTTGATTTTGAAGGGGGCCTTGCGGAAGAGGTCCAGATAGTACCAGTAGTGCAAGGCTCTGAGGAATCTCACCTCGGCCAGGCTCTGCTCGTCGGCGATGCCGTCCTGCGAGTCGAGGTAGGAGTTGTAGAGCGTGATGTCGTAAGCCAGGCGCTGGTAGGCCCAGTTCACGCGTGTGGAGCTGGAGTTCCACTGTATGTTGGTCAGGGCCGGTATGTCGGTGTCGGTCTGCCAGGCCCAGATGCACTCGTCGGTGCAGAGCTCTTCCAGGTTGAACACGGTGCGGTAGAATCCTGTCTCGCCCTCATCATACTGTGAGCTGAGGTCGCTGTTTCCGGCAGGTCCCGTCTGTCCGCTGACGGCGAGCGTGGCGTATTGCTTGGCCAGCAGCTCGGTGGCGTCGTACGAAGGCGACGACTTGGGGTCGATGGACGAGATGTTCAGGTCGTCGGAACATGAAGCCATTCCGAGGGCCAGCACCCCAAGAGCCGCTGTCTTGATAATGATATGTTTCATTGTTGCTTGTTCTGTTTATATGGTTTGATTGGTTCCGGATGGTTCCCCGTGCCTGGTGGCCTCGGGTGGCGTCTCCGGGAGTCCGATGTTTTCTGTATCCCGTTAGAAGTTGAGGTTCACACCCAGCTGGAAGCTGATGGGACGCGGATAGGGGTTGCGGTCGATGCCACTGGAAATCTCCGGGTCGATGCCTTTGTACTTCGAGATGATGAACGGGTTCTGGCATGTGAAGAACACGCGTCCCGAGATGACGGGGTCGCCCTTGTAGGTGGTGAGCAGGTGCGAGAACGAGTAGCCCAGGGTGATGTTGGTGCACTTCAGGTAGGATGCGTTGCGCACGAAGTAGTCGCTCAGGTAGTTGGTGTTGCCGATGCCCACGCCGGTGAATCCCAGGGCCACGGCCTCGGGCGTGGTGTTGTGGAAGGTGGAGTTGTAGTAGAGGCCGCCCTCGCTGACGGTAGCCTTGCTGGAGAGGAAGTCGTAGTAGACGTAGTTGCCGATGGAGGCGTGGAAGGCGGCGCTGAGGTCCCAGTTCTTGTAGATGAACTTGGTGGTGAGGCCCATGATGACGTCGGCGGCCGGCGACTTGTAGTAGTATCGGTCGGCGTCGTTGATTTGCCCGTCGCCGTTGCGGTCGACGTAGACGCCCTCGATGGGCTTGCCGTTCTCATCGTACACCTGCTGGTAGACGAAGAAGCTGTTGACGGGCTCGCCCACCTTGTCCTTCTTGATGCGTGTGTTGTTGCCGCGCGAGATGGTGCCGTCGGCCCAGATCCAGTCTTGTGCGCCGGCGTTGAGCTTGGTCACCTCGTTGTGGTTCCAGCCCACGTTGTAGGTCAGGTCCCAGGTGAAGTCCTTGGTCACGATGGGCTTCACGTCGAGGTTGAGCTCCAGTCCGTAGTTCTTCATCTCGCCGATGTTCTGCATCAGGTCGGTGCCGAAGTTCATCATGGCGGGTATGTCGACGGTGGCCAGCAGGTCTTTGGTCTTGCGGTAGTAGTAGTCGATGTTGGCCGAGAAGCGGTTGTTCAGTGCGGTGAAGTCGACGCCGGCATTGTATGTGGTGGTCTTCTCCCACGTTAGGTCGGGATTGTAGCGGTTCGGGCGTGTGGTATAATAATAGGTGTCGCCGAAGGGATACTGCGCGTAGGAGTTGCCGCGCACGTAGAGCGGTGCGTAGTAGAAGTCGTCGATGCCGTTCTGCTGTCCGGTCATACCCCATCCGAGGCGGAGCTTGAACTCGTCAATCCACTTGACGTTCTTCAGGAACGACTCGTTGTTGATTTTCCATGCGAAGGCGGCCGAGGGGAAGTAGCCCCACTTCTCGCCCTTGGCGAACCGGCTGGAGCCGTCGGCGCGGAAGGTGGCGGTGACGAGGTAGCGGTCGAGCAGGTTGTAGTTCAGTCGTCCGAAGTAGGACACGAGCGAGTTGTGCGTCCTCCACTCCTGCTCGGCGCGTGTCGAGGGGTTGTGGGCCTCGCCGGTGTAGGGGTCGGTGCCTTGTCCCTCGTTCCATCCCGAGCGGTGGTAGTGGCTGTCCTCGGCGCCGGCCATGATGTCGATGCCGTGCACGCCGAAGGTGTGCGCGTACTGTGCGTAGGCGTTGGCCACGATGTTGTACTTGTAGTAGTAGGTCATGCCGTCCCATCCGTAGTAGATGTTGTTGTACGAGTTGGGGCTGCTCCAGTCGTGCTGGTCGGTGGCGGTGTACTGCGCTCCGATGCTTCCGTGTATGTGCAGGTCCTCGAAGCCGTGGATTTTGTAGTCGGCCTCGATGTTGCCGCTCACGTCATGCGATGTTGCCAGCACCTCGTTCTGCCTGAGCACGGCCAGCGGGTTCTGCACGGCGTTGGTGTTGGTGGTGTAGAGCCAGTTGGGGTCGCTGAAGCTTGCGTTGGCGTAGTTCTGGTAGTAGCCGCCGAAGAAGCTGTAGGCGTCGCCGTCGCCATAGACGGGGCGTGTGGGGTCCATGGTCAGCGCCGCACCGATGGCCGTCCCCGGGTTGCTGTAGTTGTCCTTCTCGTGCATGAACTTGGCTGTGACGTTGAAGTTCAGGTGCTTGTCGAAGAACGACGGGGCCAGGTTCACGCTGGCGTTGAAGCGGTGCATCCACGTGGTCTTCACGATGCCGTTGTCGGCGTCGTAGCCGATGCTGGCGCGGTAGGGCATGTTCTTCAGTCCGCCCGACATGCTCAGGCTGTGGTGCGTGGAGATGCTGGTGCGGAAGATTTCGTCCTGCCAGTCGGTGTCGGCGTCGCCCAGGAGCGATGCGTCGAGGCCGTCGATGGAGTTCACCAGGTCGCGGTATTCCGACGCGTTGAGCACGTCGTACTTCTTCTGCACGGTGGAGACGGTGATGTCGCCGTTGTACGAGAACTTCGGCTTCTGGCCCTCCTTGCCCTTCTTGGTGGTGATCATGATGACGCCGTTCGACGCGCGCGAGCCGTAGATGGCCGTGGCCGAGGCGTCCTTCAGCACGCTGAACGACTCGATGTCGTTGGGGTTGATCATGGCCAGGATGTTCGACATGCCCGTAGCGGTGTTGTTGTCGATGACGAGCCCGTCGATGACATAGAGCGGGTCGTTGCTGGCGGTGAGCGACGCGCCGCCGCGGATGCGGATTTGGGCGCCTGCGCCCGGGGCTCCGCCGGCGGTGATGACATCCACGCCGGCCACCTTGCCCACGAGCATGTCGGAGGCGTTGTTGGTGATGCCCTTCGAGAGCTCATCAGGGTTGATGGCCGTCACCGAGCCGGTGAGGTCTTCCTTCTTGGCGCGTCCGTAGCCGATGACCACCACCTGGTCCAGCGTCTTGGCGTCGTCCACGAGGGTGACGACCATGTTCGAGCTTGCTGTCACGGTCTTGGGCTGCATGCCCAGATAGGTGATGGTGATGTTGGCGCCCTTGGGCACTTCGACGGAGAAGTTGCCGTCGATGTCGGAGATGCCCACGGTCTTGCCGCCCGAGGTGATGGTGGCCCCCATGACGGGTTCGCCGGAAGCATCCTTCACCTGTCCCTTGATGGCGCCGGTCTGCGCGAAGGAACTTGCCGTAAGGAGCAGTCCTCCCGCGAGGGTGAGCGCCCTTAGTGGCAATTTACATTTTACCTGCTTCATTAGATTGCGTTTTTTAATTGATATAATAAATATAAGTTTTTAGTCTTCTGTCATCTGTCTTTGTATCTCGCCTCTTCCGGCGAAGGCCGCGCCTTGCTGTGTTCCGGCTTGTCCGCCGTGGTTGTTTAGGTTTCCGCCCCTGACGCGCCGCAGCGGCCCGTCGGGGCGCAATTTCTCGTTCTATTTGCAAATTTAATCGCTTTCCTTGTTGGTTGTGCATCTTCACCCCAAAAAAATAAAGAATTGTCCATGCAAACGTTTGCATCCACGTATAAGGAATAAAGAAGACGAAAGCGGACCCATTTAGACAAAATTTGCATAACTTTGCACGGAGACTGGAAACCATGAGCAATTACCGACCTATCACCATGAAGGACATAGCCGCCGAGCTGGGCGTGTCGGTGGCCACCGTGTCGAGGGCGCTGAAGAACAGCGAGCGCATCTCGAAGGAGCAGCGCGACCGCATCCAGGCCTACGCGCGCGAGCATCATTTCTATCCCAACGTCATCGGCGAGGCCCTGCGCCACGCCCGCGTCATGCCGATGAAGGTCATCGGGGTCATCGTTCCGGAGTTCATCCACTACTACTTCGCGTCGGTGCTCACCGGCATCGAGGAGGAGGCCCGCGCCCGCGGCTACCGCATCATGGTGGCCCTGAGCGACGAGAAGTATGAGCGCGAGGTGCGCATCTGCGAGGACTTCTACAAGAGCAAGGTGGCGGGCATCATCGTCTCGCAGGCCAAGGACACCACGCAGTACGACCACTTCCAGCGGCTCATCGACAACGGCGTGCCCCTCGTCTTCTACGACCGCATCTGCACGGGCGTGGACGCGAGCCGCGTCGTCGTCGACGACTACGCCGGGGCCTACACCGCCGTGAAGCACCTCATCGACACGGGGTGCAAGCGCATCGCCTTCTACGGGGCGTCGATGAACATGGAAATCTCGAAGAACCGCTACAACGGCTACAAGGACGCCCTGCTGCAGAGCGGGCTGAAGGTGGACGAGCGCTTCGTCCGCCTGTGCGACAACCGCGGGGCGGCCGAGGCCATCACCCCCGACATCCTCGCCATGGACGACCATCCCGACGCCTTCTTCGCCATCAACGACGACACCGCCATCGGCATCCTCTACACCGCCAAGCGCATGGGCTTCGCCGTGCCCGACGACATCTCGGTGTGCGGATTCACCAACGGCAACCGCGCCATCGCCTGCGACCCGATGCTCACCACCGTGGAGCAGCGGGGGAAGATGGTGGGCGAGGAGGCCGCCAACATCCTCATCGGCCAGGTGGAGGGAGCCCTGCCCACCGGCAAGGTGGAGAAGCGGGTGGTGAGGACGCGCCTCGTCATCCGAGGGACGACAAGATGATGGGGGCGTTAGGCTAATTAGGCCAATTAGGCTAATCAGGCCCATCCGCCCAAGCCTCAAAAAAAGGAACAAACAAGAAAGGAAAAACCATATGGACAACCAACTGAGAACAAAGCCCGACATGGGCTTCTGGGGATTGTGGAACTTGAGCTTCGGGTTCTTCGGCGTGCAAATCGCCTACGCCCTGCAAAGCGCCAACATCTCGCGCATCTTCGCCACGCTCGGCGCCGACCCGCACAACCTGAGCTATTTTTGGATTCTGCCGCCCCTGATGGGCATCATCGTGCAGCCCATCGTGGGCACGTGCTCCGACCGCACGTGGTGCCGCCTGGGCCGCCGCATACCCTACCTCTTCATCGGGGCCGCCGTGGCCGTGCTCGTGATGTGCCTCCTGCCCAACGCGGGCAGCTTCGGCCTCACCGTCTCGGCGGCCATGGCCTTTGGCCTCGTGGCCCTGATGTTCCTCGACACCAGCATCAACATGGCCATGCAGCCCTTCAAGATGCTCGTGGGCGACATGGTGAACGAGCGGCAGAAGGCCAAGGCCTACAGCATACAGAGTTTCCTCTGCAACGCCGGCAGCCTGGCGGGCTATGTGTTCCCCTTCGTCTTCACCTGGCTCGGCATCAAGAACGTGGCCGCCAAGGGCGTCGTGCCCGACTCGGTCATCTGGTCGTTCTATGTGGGAGCCGCCATCCTCATCCTCTGCGTGGTCTACACCACGGTGAAGGTGCGCGAGTGGCCCCCCGCCACCTACGCCCGCTACAACGGCGTGAGCAAGGCCGCCGCCGGCGACGGCAAGGCCGGATGGGTCACCCTGCTGCGCCACGCGCCCTCCACGTTCTGGAAGGTGGGCCTGGTGCAGTTCTTCTGTTGGTTCGCCTTCATGTACATGTGGACCTACACCAACGGCACCGTGGCCGCCAACTGCTGGGGCACCACCGACGTGGCCAGCCCGGGCTACCAGGCCGCCGGCAACTGGGTGGGCATCCTCTTCGCCGTGCAGGCCGTCGGCTCGGTGCTCTGGGCCCCGGTGCTGCCCAAGTTCGGCAACCGCAAGCTGGCCTATGCCTGCAGCCTCCTCCTGGGCGGCGTGGGCTTTGTGGCGTGCGCCTTCATCACCAACCAGTACCTGCTCTTCGTGCCGTTCCTGCTCATTGGAGCCGCCTGGGCCGCCATGCTGGCCATGCCCTTCACCTTCGTCACCAACGCCCTGCAGGGCTACGGCCACATGGGGGCCTACCTGGGGCTCTTCAACGGCACCATTTGCGTGCCGCAGATCATCGCCGCCGCCATCGGCGGGACGCTCCTCGCCCTCGTGGGGTCGGTGCAGAGCCACATGATGGTGGTGGCCGGGGTGAGCCTCGTGCTCGGGGCCCTGGCCGTGAGGTTCATCAAGGAGCGGTAGCCTCGCCGGCCTCCCCCGCCTGGGGCTTCAGCCACTGGCACCGCCGCCCCCAGTCGCGCATCACCTCCTCGCGCCAGCGGCCCACGGTGGCGGCTCCCCGGCAGCCCCCGAGGTAGAGGGCGGGGTCGGCGCGGTCGACATACCAGTCGGGCCCCACCGGATAGTCGTCGGCCCCGCGCCGTCCGGGGAAGACGTTCTCCACGTAGAACTCGCCCCGCAGCGTGTCCGACGGCGCGGCGTCGAATGTGAGGGTGTACGGGCGCAGCCCCGGCTTGTAGGTGCTGTAGCGCACCATGTAGCGCCCCCCGCCCAGGTAGTAGCCGTCCCATTGCTGCTTGTCCACCGTCAGCTTCAGGGCCGGGCGCCCCACGAGGCTGTCGGGGCGCCGTGGCCCGTCGAGGCGCAACTCCAGGATGCCGTCGCGTGCCACGGTGTCGGTGGCTGTGGCTTGGCGCGTGAGCACCACGCGCGACGACCGGTCGGTGCGTTCGAAGCTGCCGCCCCACGACTCGCCCTCGGGCCGCGCCGGGTCGCCGTGGAGCATGTAGAGCAGCGACGGCGTGTCGCCCAGCTTGGGCAGCCCCTCCTTGTAGTTGTAGAAGTCGCGCCCGAGGTTTCCGCGCCCTTTCACGAACGTGTCGTAGAAGAGCGCGTTGTAGGAGTCCTGCTTCTTGTAGTTGGCGATGAAGCCGCGGTACGACGCGTTGTCCTCGATGAACCACAGCGTGGGGAAGTGCTCCACGATGTAGGCATAGGCGTTGAGCCCCCACTTCTTGTTGGGCCCCCCAATCCAGTAGACGCGTATGTTCGGGGCGATGTCGGGAGCGTCGTGCAAGGCCTGGGCCAGGTCGTCGAGGCCGCCCCACACCAGCACGTAGAGCGGGCGGGAGTCCTTGCGCCGGGCGCAGGCCACCATCCAGTCGGAGCCCTCGGTGGGCTCGGCATAGCCGCACAGGGGCGCCGCGCCGTGCCGTCCCTGCTTGGTGATGGAGCGCAGGCGGCCGGGCGCGGGCCATCCCGAGGCGTGGCGCCGCAGCTGGGGCAGGTCTTGCTCGTAGAGCCCAATCATGCGGAGAATCTCCTCCTTGGAGCCGTCGCCATACGACGGCGACGAGACCAGCCCCTCGCAGTCCACCTCGTTGGAGTAGAGCAGGAAGTGCATCATGCTTTGGTTGTCGTCGGGGTCGGTGCCGCCGATGTCGGTGGAGATCAGGACGCGCGGCAGCTTCGACTTCCGCCGTGCCGGCGCCGGCAGTGCCAGGGCGGCCAGGAGGAGCAGCAGCAGTCCCCGCAGCAGGGTGCGCCGCGTCGCGCGCTTCGGGTTCAGGTCATGGGCGCATGGTGGGGCCGGCGGAACCACGGGCGCCGGCAGGGTGTTGGTTTTCATCTTCTAGGTAGTTTGTTTTTACGGAAATGATTGTCCTGCCGGCAAAGTTACGAAATTTATTCCTTAACAAGGCGTTTC
>CAZVWX010000005.1:0-17041 GCA_964631105.1 uncultured Prevotella sp.
GACGGGCAGAAGGGCTCACCCAGGGACGGGCCGAGGGGCTCACCCAGGGACGGGCAGAAGGGCTCACCCAGGGACGGGCAGAAGGACGCAAGGAGGGCATTGCCGAGGTGGCGCGTGCCATGCTGTCAAAGGGCATGTCGCCGGATGAGGTTGCCGGACTGACGGGGCTGTCGCCGGAGGTCGTCGCGGGGCTCGGGAACTGAGCGCAACCCATGGCAAGTGGACATATACTGCAACAGTGCTTCTGGCGCGGACTTGCATTGTCAACTATTCTCCCATCGATTTGAAGAACGGCCTTCTTGCAAAGTGTAAGCGGCCTTCTTGGCATCGAAGAAGGCCGTTCTTCGAGGCAAAGAAGGCCGTTCTTTGGACTGAAGAAGGCCCTTCTTCCAACCGACCCCCTATTTTTCTCGCTTCTTTACAAAACCGTAAGCAAACCGAGGGGAAAACTGCTCAGAATGCCGCAACATCGCGCGGCATTCTGACTTTCTGCAAAAACGGGATTTCGAAAGACGGTTCGGAAATGTAAACATATATCATACAAACCGTCTCGCCTTGGCCGCGGCTCTGCCGGCTGCGGACAAGCTGCAGACAAGCGACAAGCAAGCTGCGGACAAGCTGCAAACAGACTGCAAACAAGCTGCGGACAAACAGCAAACGAGCAACAAGCAAGCTGCGGACAGGCTGCAAACAAGTTGCGGACAAACAGCAAACCAGCAACAAGCAAGCTACGGACAGTCTGCAGACCACCGCCAGACCGCCGGCAGACCGTTTTTCCGACGGAGATGGCATCTTTTGCGCGAAAAGTATTGCTCATTTCGGGATTATTTCATAACTTTGTGACAAATCATCCAAAAAACGCCCGTATGAGAAAAATGTTACGCTTGGCGGCACTCCTCCTGGCCGCCGTCCTTGCCCAAGGATTCACCCAAGCATCTGCCCAGGAGACCGTCGGGAGGGAGTATCTGTGGCCGAAGAAGGCCATGCCCGACGCGCAGCCACACCAGGTGGCCGCCATGAGGGGCGAGGCCGGGGCCAGCGGCTTCGACGCCGACAAGCACCGCCGCCCCTACCTCGAATGGTTTGCCGCCCCGGCGAAGGACAAGCGCACGGGCACGTGCATGCTGCTCATCAGCGGCGGCGCATACAACAACCTGGCCGACGCCAATTATGTGAAGCTCTGGCGCGAGCGGCTCACCGCCGAGGGCGTGCAGTGCGTCAGCCTGGTCTACCGCACGCCGCGCCCCGAGGGGCTGCCCTACTACCAGACGGGCTGGGACGACGGCCAGCGCGCCGTGAGGCTCCTGCGCAGCGAGGCCAGGCGGCGCGGCTACGACGCCGAGCGCATCGGCGTCATCGCCATGTCGGCGGGCTCGCACATCGGACTGATGCTCGCCACCTCGTCGCAGACACCGGCCTACGCGCCCGTCGACGCGCTTGACACCGTCTCCTGCCACATCAACTTCGCCATCCTCAACGCACCGGCCTATGTCACCACCGACGGAGCACGCGGCACACAGGCCACGCGGCAGGGCTACGGCACCGACGTGCGACTGGACAGCATCTTCAGGTTCGACGACAGGACGTGCCCCATCAGCCTGCACCAGGGCGGACGCGACCCCTACACGCCCAACGGCTCCACACTCATCTACCGCCAGCTGCGCCGCATGAAGGTGCCGGCCGAGCTCCACCTCTACCCCGACATAGGCCACCGAGCCCTGGGCCTCGACCGCGCCATCGAGTTCATGCGGCAGATGGGGTTCCTCGACCGGCTGGAGATGGGCCGGCCGCTCATGGAGCGCTATGCCGCCGACCGCCACGGCGACTACAAGAAGGAGAACATCTGGCCCGACGGCCGCACGCCAGACCTGCAGCCGAACCAGTGCGTACCTTATATAGAATGGTACTTCCCCGACACGCTCAAGACCCGCGCGGTGCAAATCATCTATTCCGGCGGGGCCTACAACGGCAACCACCCCGAGAAGGACGAGGTGGCCCCGGCACGCCGCTACCTCAACGCGAAGGGCATGACGGTGGTCACGATGAAATACCGCACGCCACGCCCGCCCAAGGAGAGCGGACTGGACAAGCACACCACGGCGTGGGAGGACCTGCAGCGGGCCGTACGCCTGGTGCGCCACGAGGCCAAGGGCTACGGCCTCGACCCGCAGCGCATCGGCATCATGGGCTCGTCGGCGGGCGGACACCTCACGCTGCTGGGCGTCACCTCGTCGATGCACCAGAGCTACCTGCCTGTCGACAGCATCGACCGCCTGCCGTGCAACGTGCAGTGGGGCGTCGCCGTCTATCCGGCCTACGTGCTCTCCGACGGCGTCAGCGGCGGCAACAAGGACGGCGGCAACGAGGACCGCGACGTCATCAACCCCGAGTTCTCCTTCGACCTGAAGACCGCGCCAACGCTCTTCCTCCACGGCGACGCCGACGCCTACGCGGCGATGGGCAGCGTGAAGTGCTGGGAGCGGATGCGCGCCATGGGCATACAGAGCGAACTGCACACGCTGGCCCTGCGCAAGCACTGCTTCCAGCGCGAGGCCTGTGTCGGAACGGGCAGCTACACCTACCTCGACCGCATCTGGGAGTTCCTCACCCGGAAAAAGTTCAACCAATAACCCACAAAAACGCCATGAAAAGAATTTTGCTTCCGGCCGCCGGCCTGCTTGCAGCCATGACGGCCTTCGCCCAAGGCCCCGCCACGGGGCGCGCCGGCGACGGGCCCACCATGGGCTGGAGCTCGTGGAACACCTACCGCGTGAACATCAGCGACAGTCTCATCCGGCGGCAGGCCGACGCGATGGTGGCCACGGGGCTGAGCAGCCACGGCTACAACTACATTAACATCGACGACGGATACTTCGGCGGGCGCGACAGCGTCTCGGGCCGCCTGCTCGTACATCCACGGCGGTTCCCGAACGGACTGAAGCCAGTCGTGGACTACATACACGGCCTCGGACTGCGGGCCGGCATCTATTCCGACGGGGGCACCAACACCTGCGGCAGCTACTACGACAACGACTCGCTGGGCATGGGCGTGGGACTCTACGGACACGACCGGCAGGACTGCGACTTCTTCTTCAAGGAGCTCGGCTTCGACTTCATCAAGGTGGACTTCTGCGGAGGCTCGGGCAAGAAGCAAAAGGGCAACCTGCTGCTCGACGAGCGGGAGCGCTACACCGCCATCGCCGACGCCATCAGCGCCACGGGGCGCAGCGACGTGCGCCTGAACGTGTGCCGATGGGACTATCCGGGCACGTGGGTGCACGACGTGGCCTTCTCATGGCGCACCACGCGCGACATCGCCAACCGCTGGAGCGTGGTGGGCGAAATCATCCGGCAGAACCTATACATGAGGGCGTACGCCTGGGGCGGACACTACAACGACATGGACATGCTGGAGGTGGGGCGCGGCCTGACCGAGGACGAGGACCGGACGCACTTCGGCCTGTGGTGCTTCATGAACTCGCCGCTGCTCATCGGCTGCGACCTCACCACCATCAGCCCGCGCACGCTGGCGCTGCTGACCAACGACCGCCTCATCGCCCTCAACCAGGACGCGCTGCACGACCAGCCGGCGGTGGTGGAGCGGCAGGATGGATGCTTCATCCTCGTGCGCGACATCCTGGCGGCACGGGGCAACGACCGGGCCTTCGCCGTCTACAACCCCACCGACACCACGCGCGAGGTGACGGTGAGCCTGCGCCGCCTGCTCCTGGGCGGCAAGGTGACGCTGGCCGACGCGTTCAGCCCGCACGACGACGCACGCCCGGCACCCGCCTCGGGGCTCCTCACGCTCCGGCTGGGGCCGCACGCCACGGCCATCTATACGGCGCACTGCCAGAAGCGGCTGCAACAGACGCGCTACGAGGCCGAGGCGGCCTACATCTCCGACTACCAGGAGCTGAAGAACAACCAGGCCGTGGGCACGGGTGTCTATGAGTACGACGACAGCTGCAGCGGCGGACTGAAGGCGGCGTGGCTCGGCGGCAGGCCGGACAACGACCTGGTGTTCCGCGACGTCAGCGTCGGCAAGGCGGGGCGCTACACGCTCACGATAGCGACGGCGGGCGGCGGCCCCGACAGCCGGCAGGCGACAGGCGGCGGCCCGGGCCGTCCGCTGGTGTCGGTGGATGGCGGCGGCCCGGGCTTGCCGTTGGTGTCGGTGGACGGCGGCGGCAGCCTCAGCCCGCGCCCCGACGGCAAGGCCTTCACCTGCGAGGTGCGGCTCGCCAAGGGCCGCCACACCATCCGCCTGCACAACGACACGCAGCGCATGCCCGACATCGACTACATCGAGCTCGCCCGCGCCCGCTGAGCGCACGCCCGCGCACCGTCGCGCCGCCGCGCCGCCGCACGGCCCCCATCCCGCCTACCAATGCCTAACAATGCCTACCTTTGCCTACCAATGCCTAACAATGCCTACCTTTGCCTACCAATGCCTACCATTGCCTACCAATGCCTACCATTGCCTACCATTGCCTACCATTGCCTACCATTGCCTACCATTGCCTACTAATGCCTACCATTGCCTACCAACACCGCAGCGGCAACCTTCCAAAACCGAAGAATCCCGCACGCCCCCAAGAGTGGGACGTGCGGGATTCCTGTAATTTCACGCGGCGGCGCGTTCCGTCGCGCCGTCGCACCGGTGCATCGGCTGAGGGAACCGACTATTTCACCAGCACCTTGCGGCCGCCCGTGACGACGACGCCCTTGTAGCCCTGGCCGACGCGCTGGCCGGCAAGGTTGTAGAGGGTCGCCGGCTGCGATGCGGCGCCGGTCGTGGCGGCGGGCAGCGTGGCGATGGCCGTGGCCACCCCGGCCGACGAGGCCATCCAGAGGTCGTCGGTGTCGGTGGCGAAGGTGTAGGTGTCGCCGCTCTTCGTGACGACGACGCTGTTCACCTTGCCGCCCGTGGCGTGCACGGGGCTCCATCCGTCGGCGTTCTGCGACGCCACGTAGAAGCGGTAAGTGCCGTCGGCCTTGCCGGCGAGGATGTCGCCATAGCGCACGGTGCGCAGCGAGAGCGACGTGCTGTTGCCGTGGAACAGGTCGTAGCTGACGGGCGTGTCGGAGCCGCGGCGGCTCGACGACGAGAAGTAGGTCACCACCTCGTCGGCGCCGGCCTCGTCGCGCACGAGCAGCGCGATGGGTCCCTGGAAGCGGCGGCGCCCGGTGTTGGTGGCCGAGCCGCTCACGCCCATGGCGTTGGCCGTGGAGGTGAGGGCGATGAACGAGATGTCGCCGTTGACGTAGAGCTCGTTGTCGGCCGGGATGGCGGTCTCGGGCGGGGCGACGCCCATCACCATCTCCTGGCCGAGGCTGAACTGGTAGCCCGAGGGGTTGAGCAGGGCGATGTCGAAGTATCCGTCGGCCGAGCCGCCCCATCCCCAGTTGATGTGGACGCGGCCCTCGGCGTCGTAGCCGTCGAGCACGAACTCGTGGCCGCCGCCGCTGGAGGCGTCGTAGCCCGCGTACATGATGGGCCGCTTCTGGTTGAGTTCATCATAGATGATTTTCATCCAGAGCTGCTCCGAGTAGGCCTCGCGCGAGTAGAGTTGCAGGTTGGCGTTGTAGTTGAAGTATTCCACGAGCGCGTTGGCGGCCTCGTAGGTGTAGGCCCCGCTGCCGTCCTCGTTGTACTGCATGGAGCAGGCCACGCCCGCGTCGTACATCAGCTTGGCCACCTCCTGCTTCTGCTCGTCGGTCTCCAGGCCCGTGTAGTTGTCCACCATGAGCGACCAGTCGTAGGTCTCCTGGCTGTAGTCCACGGTGAGCTTCTGGCTCTGGCCGCCCGTCGGGGTGAAGGTGTAGGTGTGCGTGTTCTGCCCGCGGGCGGGGTACTCGTGGAAGTTCATCACCTGCGCCATGGCCGTGGCCACGCATCCCGTGGCGTAGTGGCGGTTGTTGCCGTAGGTGGGCGTGTAGAGGTTGTAGGGCGAGCCCTGGTTCCACGTGGTGGCGACGAGGGGCTGCACCTCCTCCTTCACGCCCTCGTACTGCGACGGGGCCACCACCTTCCGCGGCGCGGCGGCGGCCAGGGCCTCTTCGGCGGCCTGGAGGAACCAGCGCAGCGAGGCGTTGCCGTCGGTGTCGAACGTGCCCGTGGAGTAGCCCACCACGGGGCGTGCGCCGTCGTCGTTGCTCACCACGACGAATCCGCCGCCGTCCAGGCCGTAGACCGACAGTCCCTGGCCGGCCTGCAGCTCCCGCAGCGTCGGCGTGGCGCCGGCCTGCGCCTTGGCCCCCTGCGCCTGCCGCTGCTGCAGCACCTGCCAGGCGATGGTGAGCTTCTGCTGCAGGCTGCGCGGGGCGGCCTGGGCCGTCAGGGCGAGGCCTGCGAGCATGATTGTGAGGTAAAGATTCTTGATCATAGCGAAATGTGCTGAGTTGATAAAAGACATGAAGAGGATGTGTCGCTGGCGGCACATCCTCTTCTCGTTGAGGGTTATGGGGTGATTACGATGTCATCCGTCCTGCGGGCGTCAGTCGAGTGGATAGCCGTCGATCCATTCGAAGGAGAACTCTCCGCCCGTGTAGAGGCTCGAGCCGGCGAGCAGGAGGAAGTTCCACGTGATGACGCCGTCGTTCTTGACGACGCTGCAGTAGCTGGGATAGCGTGCGCTGGCGAAGTACATCTCGTAGCCGCCGTAGCCGAAGATGTCGTAGATGCCGTCGTCGAAGCCCACCGTGCCGTCGTCGTTGAGCGTGAACTGGACGTTCTCGGTCGAGGTGAAGTACTCGCCGGCCAGCGTGTTGTAGGGCGCCATGATGCGGTAGATCTTCTCGCCGGCGGCGTGCTGTATCTCCACGGTGACCTGCGCGTTGGTGAAGAAGGTGTTGTCGGTGAAGGTGCCCGAGCCGGCCGACTCCCAGTTGTAGTCGACGCTGACCACGAGGGTGAGCTTCTGGAAGCCATACTGCGAGGCGGCGGCCGAGTCGGCGATGGCGATGTTCAGCGTGTCGGTCTCGCCGGCGGGGATGGTGAAGGGTATGTCAATGTCCTGCTTCGCCTGTCCGGCCTGGAAGCTCACCGATGCGGGCACGTCGAACTTGGCGTTGTCGCCGGTGAGGCTGACGGTGCCGGCCTGCGTGCTGTCGGTGCGGCCGATGCTGATGGTGATTTTCTGCTCCTGGTCGGAGGTTTTGGCAAAGCGCGTGGCGCTGCTGTAGAGGAAGGCCCCCTCGCTGGCCTCGCCGGGACCCGACCAGTCGTCGTCGTCGCTGCACGCCGTGAAGGCCAGGGCCGACAGGAGGAGTGCGCCGAGGGTGAATAACTTGTTTATTTTCATTGTTATGATTTCTATTTTATTAAAAGGGTTTTGATGATAAGCGGGTTAGTCGGTCACGCCGTCACGCAGACTGCCGTTCTGTCCGGCCACGGGCAGCGTGCCGTCCGAGTTGTCGATGATGGCGTGGTTGTTGTCCTTCTCGCTGGTGGGGAAGCGCATGTTCAGCCAGCCGTCGTTGGGCTCCATGTTGAACTGGTAGGCGTCGGGGAAGTTGTTCTCCTCGCCCTGGTGGAAGCGCACGATGGGCTTGTGCAGGCGCTTGGCGTCGGCGGTGAAGAATCCCTCGCCCCAGAGCTCCACGCGGCGCTGGAACCAGATTTCGTCGGCCAGCGAGAGCTTGCGGTCGTTCACGGTGTAGCTGGGGTCGCGGTACTGCTTCACGAAGTTGGCCAGCACCTGTGCGGCCTCAGCCTCGTGGCCGCTCTTGAGCAGTCCCTCGGCGCGGGTGAGGATCATCTCCTCGACGCGCAGCAGCGGATAGTCGTTGCTGTTGTCGGTGGAGCCGAAGCCGGCCTTCTGCCCGAACTTCACGTTGGTGTAGGCGGGGAAGGGGTTCTTCGAGCCGTCGATGGTGAGGTCGGCAATCTCGTCGCCCTTGGCGTCGCCCCAGCTCAGGTTGGCCCAGGCGTCGGTGTGGCGGTTCTCGTCGAGCCACCAGCCCTTGCGGATGTCGGTGGAGGTAATCTTGTCGTAGAGCAGCTTGTTGATGACCGGCGTGTTGTCGGTGGCTGCGGCATAGCCGTCGCCCGAGAAGGCGCTGATCCAGGAGGAGCAGGTGGCGTAGCCCATGGTGGCGGCCTGGTCGGCCGTGATGTCGACGCCCCAGATCCAGTTGTGCGCCTCGATGTCGTCGAATCCGGGCTCGGTCACCTCGGCGATGGTGGCGGGGGTGTAGCCCTCGATGGCCTTGGCGGCGTCGTCGGCGGCAGCCTCCCAGTTGCCCATGTAGAGGTTGGCGCGTGCGCGGAGGCCGTAGGCCACGTGCTGGTCAATCTTCTGCTTGTCGGTGCCGCGGTCGTAGCCGGCGAGGTGCTCCACGGCGTAGTCCAGGTTGTCCATGATGATCTGGTACACCTGTGCCACCGTGGCGCGCGGGTTGTTGGCGGCGTCGAGCGAGTCGGCTATGATGGGCACGCAGGGCTGGTCGGCCGAGGTGTCGTAGGCGAACTGGAAGTAGGGGGCCAGCAGCAGGTAGTCGAAGGCGATGAGTGCGCGTGCCTGTGCCAGCTGGTAGAGCTGGTTCTGCGAGGCCGAGCTCTCGTTGATGGAGGCGATGACCTGGTTGGCCGCGCCAATCTCACGGTAGGGATTGGTGTAGCGGATGTAGGGGTTGGCGTAGTCGGCGTTGCGCGATGTGAGCTCGCAGGCCGGCGAGAACCAGTTGTAGCCGTTGTCGCCCATGGCCATGTCGGCTCCCTCCAGGTCGAGGGAGATGCTGGCCATGATGACGCCGAAGTCGTCGGCGCGGCCCACGCTGGTGCCGTAGGTGCCGCAGGGCTGCCCCAGATAGGTGAACATGCCCTCGAAGGTGGCCTCGCCCTTGGCGGGGTCGGCGGCGTTGCTCTCCTGGATTTGCGTCGTCGACAGCGTTCCGCCCTCGAACTCGGTGTCGTCCAGGTCATTACATGATGCGGCAAGCAGGGCCCCGCCGAGCATCATCCATGCTATTTTGTTGATTTTCATATGGATATTCTTCTTGATTTACGTGTTCGACATTTAGAAAGTCAGGGTGATGCCGCCGGTGATGGAGCGCATGCCGGCATAGCCGCTGCTGCTGTAGAGGGCGGAACCCGATGTGAAGCCGCCCACGGCAGCCGTCGTGCGGGGGTCGAGACCCTTGCGGGCCGTGGCGATGAAGACGTTCTCGGCGGCCACATAGACGCGCACGTTCGACATCAGCAGGCGGCTCGTCCAGGCCTTGGGCAGGGTGTAGCCCAGGGTGACGTTGTTCAGGCTCAGATAGTCGGAGCTGGTGAGGAATCGGTCGATGGCCGACTGCGAGCCGATGCCGGAGTCGTCGACCGAGGCCGTCGAGAGCAGCGGGATGTTGCTGTTGCGGTTGGTGAAGGGATCCCAGGCGTTGAGCAGGTCCTTGTGCATGGCCATGCCGGCGCTCTGTCCGCCGTGCATGTACTGCTGGTACTGTCCGTCGTAGATCTTGCCGCCGAGCTGGTAGGAGAACTGCATGGAGAAGTCGATGCCCTTCCACGTGAGCGTGGTGCCGAATCCGCCGTAGACGTCGGGGTGGATGTCGCCGAGGTCGTACTTCGTGGCCTTGGTGAGGTCGTTGGTGGTGGTGGTCTCCACGTGGTAGTCGGTCTCCTCGTTGTCCTGGATTTCCTTCAGCGTGAGGTAGGTGCCGTCCTCATTGGTGTAGGGCGTGCCGGCCGAGTTGGCATAGTAGTCCTGGTAGTAGAGGGCCTGTCCGTTCTCCTTGTCGGTGCCGGCATACCGGTACATGTAGGCCTCGTGGAGCGAGCCGCCGACGCGCAGGATGCTGCTGCTGTACTTGATGCCATCATCCTTGACGGAGGCGTCGAGGTCGGTAATCTTGTTCTTGAACCAGGTGAGGTTGGCGTTGACGTTCCACTTCAGGTCCTTGGTGCGGATGACGTCGCCGCTGAGGGTGAGCTCGAGTCCCTTGTTCACCATCTCGCCCACGTTGGCGGGATAGTCGGCCACCGAGATGCCCGACGACAGGGGCAGGGTCTTCCAGTAGAGCAGGTCGTGTGTGCGGCGGTGGAAGTACTCCAGCGTACCGGTGAGGCGGTTCTTGAAGAGCGCGAAGTCGACGCCGAAGTTCCACTCGCCCGTCTTCTCCCAGGTGAGCTCGCTGTTGCCACGATAGACCATCGAGCTGGTGTACTTGCCGGTGGACTCGTTGTAGCTCGTGCTGTAGTAGTCGGCATAGGGCGTGTACTGGTTGTAGGAGTAGCCGCCGCTGATGTTGTCGTTGCCCATCTCGCCGTAGCTCACCTTCAGCTTCAGCAGGTCCACCCAGTCGGCCTTGAACCAGTCCTCCTTGTTAATCTGCCAGCCGCCGGAGAGCGACCAGAAGGTGCCCCAGCGGTGGCCGGGGGCGAAGCGCGAGCTGCCGTCGCGGCGGACGGAGACCTCGCCGAAGTACTTCTCGGCGTAGTTGTAGTCGCCGCGGAAGAAGTAGCCGTCGTGTACGAGGTTCTGCGTGTATGAGGAGAGGACGATGCGCGCGATGTTGGAGCCCTTGGCGTTGTCGAGCTCGGCGATGAACGGGTCGTAGAGGTGCACGTTGTAGCCGTAGTGGTAGTTGTACTTCAGCGAGTAGTGCTCGTAGAGTGCGGTGGCTGCCACGGAGTGCTTGCCGAACTCCTTGCTGTAGTTGGCCTGGTAGATCTGGTTCAGCGTGAAGTAGCGCGTGTCGATGACTGCGGCCGCACCGTCGTCGGCGGCGTAGCTGTTGGTGTACTTGCTGTAGAGGCGGTTGGCGTGCGAGGTGCGGTTGAAGGCCGTGATGTTGGCCATCAGGTCGAGGCCCTCGACGGGGGTCACGGTGAGCACCCAGTTGCCGCGGAACTGGTCGACGGCGTTCTTGCGCGAGTTGTAGTGGTTGTCGCCCACGGCGTTGCCGACGATGGCCGGACGGCGCTGGTTGGTGTTGTTGATGTCGTAGATGGGTCCGCCGTTGTCGTAGGTCATGATCTGCCCGCTGGCGTCACGCACGTAGAGGGGGTAGATGGGGGCCAGGCTGTTGGCGATGTAGAAGAGGTTGCCCGACGAGCCCCAGTCGGAAGAGCTGTTGGCGGAGTAGGAGGGGCTCTCGGTGTCGAGGTGCGAGTAGTCCAGGTTGGAGGCGAACTTCAGCCAGTTGGTCACCTTGTACTCCACGTTGGTGCGTGCGGTGTAGCGCTTCATGCTGGAGTTCTCCACGATGCCGCCGTCGCTGAGGAATCCGAGGCTGGAGTAGTAGGAGAAGCGGTCGGAGGCTCCGGAGACGCTTGCGTTGTACTCCTGGCGGAACGAGCTCTTGTTGATCTGGTCGTAGTAGTCGTCGGGCTGGTAGTAGTACTCGCCGTCGCTGTAGCCGAGCGTGGCGTTGGGGTTCAGCTTGAAGTTGCGCCCGATGAGGTTCTGGCCCTCGGGCAGGGTGTAGACCTGGTAGCCCAGTCCGCCGTTGTTGCCGTTGTAGAGGTTGGCGTTGGCCCAGGCGTAGGCAGCGTCGAAGTCGGCCCCGTGCATGTACTGCGAGTTGAACATGGCCTTGAAGTAGGTCTCATAGTACTCGCCCGGGTCGGTGATGAGGTCGTAGCGGGGGATGGCGCGGTGGTTGCTGCCCCACTTGGCGTCGAGGGTGATGTGTGCGGGCTGCGCGCCGCGCGACTTCTTGGTGGTGATGATCACCACGCCGTTGGCGCCGCGCGAGCCGTAGGCTGCCGTCGAGGCGGCGTCCTTCAGCACGGTGATTTCCTGGATGTCCTGCGGGTTGATGCTGGCGATGGAGCCGTCGTAGGGGGCTCCGTCGACCACGTACAGGGGCGAGCTGCTGCCGGCCATGGAGCCGAAGCCGCGGATGCGGAACGACGGGGCCGAGCCGGGCTCGCCGCTGGAGCTGATGCTCTGCACGCCGGCCACGGCTCCGGTCAGGGCGCTCGTGGCTGTGGAGACGATGTGCTTGCTGATGTCCTCAGCCTTGATGTCGGTGGCCGAGCCGGTGAAGGTGGAGCGCTTCTGCGTGCCGTAGGCCACCACCATCACCTCGTCGAGCGAGTTCTCGGTGCTGGCCAGGCGCACCTTGATGTTGCTGCCGGCCTTGACGGTCTGCGGCTTCATGCCGATGTAGCTGATGTTCAGGCGCGAGTTGGCCGGGGCGGAAATGGAAAAGTGCCCGTTCAGGTCGGTCGCGGTACCGGTGTTGGTGCCCTCGACACGGACTGCCGCACCCACGATCGGCTCTCCGTTCTCGTCGGTGACGGTTCCGGAGACTGTAGATTGAGCCAGAGCCATCCCTGCCGTGAGGAACAGCCCGGCCAAAAGCATCGTAAGTCTTTTAACCATAAAATTCTCTCTTTTTTTAATTACATTAATAATTCGAATTCTCTCTCTGACTTGTTCGTTCTGATTGCCAAAAGGCAAATTACGTTACTTTTTCTTAATAAATCCGCTGCAAAAATATCACTTTTATGCGGAAACACCAAATTTTCTTGTTGAAATGTTTAAGAAATTAACACTTTCGTCTGCAAACAAACGCAAAAATACCTAAATGATGGTATATGGCACGCCCCGCGAGGCCCTGCGGGGCGGGGCGGCGGAACGTGGAAGCGGGGCGGGCGTCATCTGATGATGTCCACCCAGCTGTTGTCAAAGTCAATGGCTTTCAGAATGTCATCCTTGGCCAGCATGGGAGGGCGGCGTATCCTGAATTTCAAGGCGTTGGCGGGAACCTTGGAATGGATGGTAAACTGGGAGCCGTGGGGCTGCCACGTAAAGCATGTCTCGCCGGTCTCGACGCTCTTGCCGACGAGGTTGCCATTGGAGTTGGTTTCCCAAATGTACTCGTTGGTGGCATAGCGGTGGTTCTCCTCCTCAAAGATGCAGTATGAGAGCAGGTCGGTGGAGCGGATGAGGACGGACGTCCTGAGCGGGTTGAAATAGTCCTGGGCGATGTTTATCCGCTCATTCCATATCCCGAGGACAGCCCTGCCCGTCTTTTGGATGTCCTTGTGCGGGTCGGTTATCCCATACGAATAGTCGGGCGAGCACCTTCCGCTTATCAGCCGGACGGTCCTGGCCGAAAACGGACTGGCATGCTTGACGGTCTTCATGGACCAGGCCATCTTGCCAAAGACTACGTCGGCTATGCCCACGGGCGAGTCGAGGTGGCTTCCTCCACACGGCGTCGGCGAAGGCGTCGCCCCAGTCGGCTCCGGAAATGTCCTTCCGGCCGACACACAGCAAGTGAACCAGATAGCCGCCAATCTTCACTATCAGATTGTCGGGCAACTGGTTTATCGGGTATGGCTCATTGGTTTGCAGCCTTTTTCCATCCCGCAGTCTCGGATGTTCCATGCTTATGGCTTTTCATGATTCTCACGATTTTCCCGGCCACCATCCTTATCATGGGTATGGCAACCGAATTGCCCGTCTGGCGGCGGATTTCCTGATGTGACACGACAATGCGGAACTTGTCGGGGAAGCCCTGCAGGCGCAGCAGCTCCCGCGACGAGGGCCGCCGCACGCCGTTCACCAGCAGGTAATTGTAGGACGCCCCTGTCCTGAGGGCGCACGAATGGTCCAGGATGGAGATGTTGCCGGACTTGTTCTCGTGCCAGATGGACGGATAGAAAAGGGTCTTCCCCGCCGTCCTTTCCATTCTTTTGTGGATGATGTGCTCTGAGGCAAACAGGCTCTTGTCCACCTTGGAATCGTCCTCCAGGACGGTGGAAAGGCTGTAAGGCTTGCGTTCGAAGTCGAAATTGAAGTCGTCGCAGTCATCCTTGTCCAGGAATCCGACGATGATGACCCTCTCCCGCTTCTGGGGGAGGCCGAAGTCCAGGGCGTTGAGCACGCTCCACTTCACATGGTAGCCCAGGTTCCGCAAATGCTCGAGAATGACTTTGAACGTGCGGCCCTTGTCGTGCCCAATGAGCTGCTTCACATTCTCAAGCATGATGTAGGGCGTGTGGTGGTGCTTCAAGATTCTTTCTATCTCGAAGAACATCGTGCCGCGCGTGTCGGCGAATCCAAGCATCTTCCCCATGATGGAGAATGCCTGGCAGGGGAAGCCCGCCAGCAGCAGGTCGTGCTTGGGTATTTCCCCGGCGGGTATCTTCGTGATGTCACCGTAAGGCACGACGCCAAAGTTGGCAAAGTAGGTCTCGCAAGCCTTGGCGTCCCATTCCGACGAAAACACGCAGTCGCCGCCCAGCTCGTCGTAGGGTATCCTGATTCCGCCTATTCCCGCAAACAGGTCTATGAAGGTGAATTGCGGGTCGGACGGCTCGGGATAGGGTACGGCGGACCAGTCGGCGAACAGGTCCGGCTGCAGCCCCGCCTCGCAGGCGCAGTCGCCTTTCCCCTCGTCGGGGAAGAGCCCTGCCCTGGCCAGCCCGTCGCAGACCTCAGCCCGCACGTCGGCCAGCTTTTGCCGGCACTGCGCGTCGGCGCCCGCATGGAGGTTGTGGTGAAGCCAGTGTGTGAGCCTTGGCAAGTTGTGGTCTTGAATGGTATCTGTCATATTGCAACTGCAAATATAGCGCTTTTTTTGTTCCGCACGATGTTTCCCGGAATTTTTCTCCCCATCGCAACGCACCGCCGCCCCCCTACTTCAGCCCGGCCTTCATCCACTCCAGGCATTTCTGCTGCGAGCTGGCGAAGCGCCAGTGGCCGCTCGTGGGCGTGACGTCCTTCAGCTTGGGGGCCCGGATTTCGTTCCAGGCGGCCCAGACGCTCGTGGGCGAGCAGGTGTCGTCGCTGTAGCCCCACGACATGAACGTGGGCACGGCCAGGATGCGGGCGAAGTTGACCACGTCGAAGTAGGGCAGCACGGCCTCGGCGTCGGCCTGGGGGATGTCGACGCGCCCGTCGGCGTAGAATCCGGAGAAGAACTTCGGCCAGCCGCCGGCGCGGTGGTGCAGGAAGCCCGTGAGGTCGCACAGGGCGGGATAGAACGGGGCGCAGAGCGTCACCTTGTCGCTCAGGGCCGCGGTGACGATGGTCAGGGCCCCGCCCTGCGAGCCGCCCGTGACGATGACGTTGCGGCCGTCCCAGTCGGGCAGCGAGCAGAGGAAGTCGACGGCCCGCGCGCAGCCCACGTACACGTCCTTGTAATAGTAGGTGTCCCTCGACGCCATGCCGCGCCGCATGTATCCGTCGCACTTCGCGTGGCGCATGCGCTCATACTCCTCCCGGCCGAGGCGCTGGTCGTTGCCGTGGATTTCTATCTTCATGTACACCATGCCCTCGTTGGGGTAGTAGTCGGACGGCGCGATGCGGGCGCTGCCGGCCCCCGGGGGCGTGAGCACCACGGGGTGCTGCTTGCCGTCGAGGGGGCGCGACAGATAGCCGTAGATCCACTTCTCCCTGCCCACGCGCAGGCGCACGAGCTTGGTCTCCACCTTGTCGGTGGTGGCCTCGGGCACGTCGAAGTACTCCGCCTCGAGGTCCACCTTGCGGGCCTCGGCGAGGGCCTTGCTCCAGAACTTGCGGAAGTCGCGCGGCATCGGCGTGAACGAACGGATGCGCTCGGGCTCGTAGGCCACCTTCACGATGTCCCTGACGCGCCTGCCGCCGGCGCGGAACTCGTAGCTGCACGCCAGGAACCCCGGCTCCTGCAGCGTGCCCATGGGGATGAGGGCCTCGCCGCCGGCAAACCGCACCGAGTCGCAGCCCGTGGCGAGCATCTCCGGCCCGGCCTGGTAGCGCACCCACGCGCCGTCCAGGGGCACGCCGCCCTCGCGGGCCACGATGCGCAGCGTGGCCGGCTGCCCCAGGCGGTAGTGGCTGTCGGCGTGGTCGGGGGTGGCCACGGTCTCCACGTAGGGCTTCCGCGCGTCGCCGAACTCCTGCTGGAAGCGTTGTGCCCCGGCCGTGAGGCAGAGGGGCGCGAGGGCCAGCAGCCCCGCAAGTCTCTTCATGATGCTTTTCATTTCGGTTTTCTGTCTTCGCCGGCAAATATAGGCATTTTTCCCGAAATTCCCATGCGTTTCGTGGAAAAACGTCTTTCGCTTCGCAAGTTGTGCCTTTCCAAGGCACTCTGAGTGACGGGATTTTGGCCTGATGCCTTCCCCACACGGCGGTCGTTTCACTCCCTTCGTGTGGGGTTATTGAGACTTGAGCCCCCTCGGGGCTCTGGCCACCCAGCGGTCAGCCCATGGCGGACGGGCGTCCACGTGTGGCAAACGCGGGAGGGCACGGGGGGCGGACGGTGGGGCCCTGCCGTGGCTGCGTCGCCGCCCACGGCAGGGGGGATGCGGGGCCGCCCCGTCGTCGCCACGGATGGGGGGGATGCGGGGCCGCCCCGCCGCCGTGCGCGGGTGATGCGCGTGGCGTGCGCCACATTTCCGCTACGTCGTGTCCACGGCAGGGGCTGGACCATGAGAAACCCCAGGCTAAGGGAGCACAGCGACCGTAGGCTGGGGGACGGCACCGCCCCACCCTTTTGCCTGTGATATATGTTTACATTTTCTTCCTCCATCCCCAAAACCCGTTATATCAGAAAGGCGGGCCGCCGCGCGTTTTCGTGACATTGCGACGGGTTCCCGAAGGATTTGCTTACCGTTTTGTAAACATGCGCGAAAAATCGGGATGATTTGGAAGAAGGGCCTTCTTCAGTCCGAAGAACGGCCTTCTTTGCCTCGAAGAACGGCCTTCTTCGATGCCAAGAAGGCCGCTTACACATTGCAAGAAGGCCGTTCTTGCAATCGATGGGAGAATAGTTGACAATTGAAGTCGTCAGTACATCCCGTGCAACAGCGCCCATCCCATGGCTGCGTCGTCGCCACGGCAGGGGGCCGCGCAAAAGTGGACATGTGCCGCGCAAAGGAGGACATGTGCCGCGCAAAGGTGGACATGTGCCGCGCAAAGGTGGACATGTGCCGCGCAAAGATGGACATGTGCCGCGGGGATGGGGATGCGCCCATCGCCGTCGCCCTCACCGCTGGGGGCGCCCGCGCATCCCGTGCAGAGGCGACGTGTGCCCCAATCCCCCCCCCCCGGCGAATCACTGCCACGGAACGAAGGAGAAAGAAAAATGCCAAAAC
>CAZVWX010000006.1:0-7137 GCA_964631105.1 uncultured Prevotella sp.
GGACGGATAGGAGAAGAAGAGGAACATGCGCGTGAGGACGGCCACGTTGAAGATGTTCATGCCCGTGCCGCCGAAAATCTCCTTGCCGAAGATGACGGCGAAGGCGATGGCGACGACGAGCATCCACCAGGGCGTGGTGACGGGGATGATGAGGGGGATGATGATGCCGGTGACGAGGTAGCCCTCCTGGATTTCCTCGTGCTTCCATTGCGCCCAGGCGAACTCGATGCCCAGGCCCACCACATAGCTCACAATCACCTTGGGCAGCACGGCGAGGAAGCCGTAGCCGAACACTTCGAGGAAGCCTGCCGTGGCGAGCGTGCCCGCGGCGGCGTAGTTCTGGTAGCCCACGTTGTACATGCCGAAGAGCAGGGCGGGCATGAGCGCGACGACGACGGTGAACATGATGCGCTTGGAGTCGATGGGGTCGTGGATGGAGGCCCCGCTCTGCGACGTGGCGTTGGGCACGTAGAGGAAGCTCTCGAAGCCCTCGAAGACGCTCTGGAAGGCGTGGAGGCGGCCGCCGGGCTCAAAGTGGGGCTTGATCTTGTCTAAATAGTTTCGTAAACTCATAACCTTTAAGCGTTTTCCTTTCTTAATATGTCAAGTCCCTGCCGCACGATTTGCTGCAAGGGCAGCTTCGACGAGTCGACAAACTCGGCCAGGGCGAAGTCGGCGGGCCCCACCTCGTAGATGCCCAGGGCCTCCTGGCGGTCGATGTCGCCGCTGATGATGGCCTTGACGAGGTAGCCGGCGTAGATGTCCATGGGGAGCACGCGGTCGTACTCGCCGCTCATGATCATGTGGCGCTCGCCGCCCTTCACCCGTGCGTCGAGGTCGTAGGTGCGGTGCTTGCCGAGGAGCCAGCTGAAGTAGGTGCGGCTCACCGAGAACTGGCGCGTGCGCGGGGCAATCCATCCGAGCAGCTCGTTCACGTCGTCGCCCTCGGGAATGGCCGTCACCTCGCTGGGGTGGGCCGACAGGTAGCTGGCGGGCGAGGCCGTGCGCCCCGTGAGGGGGTTGCCGTCGATGACGCGCGTGTGGTCGCGTGTGGCCAGGCGGCCGTCGAGCAGTTGCGACAAGGGTGCGCCCACCACCGTCTGCACATATTCGGGATGCGTGATGCGGCTCCCGGCCACGGCCACCTTGCGCCTCAGTTCGACGCGCCCGGTGAGGAAGAGGCGGCCGAAGAAAATCACCGCCGTGGGGTCGACGGTCCACACCACCTCGCCCTTGTTCACCGGTGCGATGTGGTTCACCTGCACGTCGACGTTGCCAGCGGGGCAGGGGCCGTCGAAGATGTTCACCTCCACGTCCCTGGCCCCGGCGAGGACTTCCGTGCGGGCCTGGCTCTTGCCTATGCCGAGGTAGGTGGGAGCCACCTTGGCGAGCGCCGAGAGGCCCGTCTGGAAGGCGGCCTCGTCGCCCTGGAGCTCGAAGGCGAAGTCGGCAGCCAGGGGCATGTCGCGCAGCGCCGAGACGAAGATGGCTTTGGGATGGGTGCCGGGGGTGGTCGACACGGCGTAGGGCAGCTGGTCGATGTAGCCGAAGAGCCCGGCCTGGAGCAATGCCCCGGTGATGTCGGCGGCTCCGAGTGTGCTGACGTCCTTTGCGCCGAAGTCGGCATACTGCTGGTCTGCATCGGTCTTCACCTTCACGCAGAGCACCTTGCGGCGGTCGCCGCGCACGACGGCCGACACCGTGCCGCTCACGGGTGACGCGAACCCCACTTCGGGGCAGGCCTTGTTGGCAAACAGCGGTTGGCCGGCCAGCACGTGGTCGCCCTCGCGGACGGTCAGCTTGGGCGTCACGCCGGCAAAGGCCGACGGCAGCAGGCCGATTTCCGGCGGCAGGGGCAGGGTCGTCAGGCCGGGCTCTGCCTTGCCCGCGAGATGGATGTCGAGGCCTTTGCGTAATTTGATAACATTCGCCATAACTACATGAATCTATGTTTAGGTTTTCTTTTTAAATGATGGTGTGGCGGGGTGGGGGCGTTTCGCCCACCCACGTGACAAGCGGTGTGGCATTCATCTTGTTGGATGTCTTGCGCTTGAAACGGCCCGTTCAAGGGAACAGGGTGCGACGCTTGCCCGCCCTCACGGCGGGGGAGCACCCTGGAACTGGTTGCAAATATAAGCAAAAAATTTGGTAAGCATGTCGATTTGCCCCGTTTTTATTTTCCAACCCCGTTTTTTTTCATCATTTTGTCGCATCAATCCCGCCGTGCGGTGATGTTGTGACGAAGGGGTGATGGTCGTTTGCCGGCACCCCCGGCGGGGCTGAATCTTGAGAAGCCCAGGGCCAAGTCTGGGGAATGGGCTCCGACACACGCTCCCGGCAAGGGGGTGAATCATGATTTCCACGGTTCTCAGTTTGGCATCAGGCGGACGCTTGACACGCATCAAGCGGACGCTTGGCACGTGTAAAACAAATGCTCCACACGTGTCAAGCGTCCGCTTGGCATCAATCCGCCGTGCCGGTGGCCTTCCGGGGAAGGCCTCGGGGCGGCAGGCTAGTTCACGAGAACCTTTTTCCCGTTGACGATGTTCACGCCCCGCTGCGGCTGGCTGAGGCGCACGCCGCCGAGGTTGTACCACCGCGTGGCGGTGCCTTGGCCCGTGCCGACAGTGGTGATGGCCGTGACGGGAGCCTCGTGGCCCGTGGCGGTGACGGTGAAGCGGTAGGCGGCGTCCTCGGTGCTGGCCCGCGAGGCACCCTTGCGAATCCGGTTGTAGCCGATGTAGACGTTGCCGTTGGTGGCTGCCGTCGAGACGAAGAACACCTTGCCGCCCTCGGTGTAGGCGGTGTAGGGCGTGGCCTTTGCGGCGTCGGTGGTGGTGGTGAAGCCATAGTTGCCGTTGTCGCACAGGTAGTTGCCGTCGGAGCCTTTGATGAGGTAGGTGCCGGTCTTGCCCGTGGACACGAACTGCACCTCGTAGGCGGTGTCGTCGAAGGGAGCGAAGCCCCTGTTGAACGTGGCCGAGAGGTTGAGGGCCTCGCCGCCGTCCACCTGGATGGTGTAGTATTCGTTCTCGGCGGGAATGAAGTAGGTGGCGCCCTCGGGCATGATCTCGTCATCCATCTGGCCGAGCGACTGGTACCAGTCGAAGGCGTTGTAGCTCAGATGGGGCGGCATGGAGTAGCCCACGTTCTGGTTGGCAATCTGCAGGTTGTAGGTGTTGTCGTCGCGCAGCCAGGGCAGCTTCTTCCCCGTGTCGTAGGTGGTGGTGATGACGCGCAGCACGAAGTCGCAGTCCGTGCGCCCCACGTTGGCCGCCGTGGCCGGCATGACGAGCTCCTCGCGGAAGTCGCCCAGCAGGTCGCACACCAGGCAGGCGTTCTGCTTGGTGGAGTTGATGTTGAACACGCCGTATTGCTTCCACAGCAGGGTGGTGTTGCCCCGCCCGAGGGTGGCCCGCACCCAGTTGTGGCCGCTCAGGTCGAACTTGGCCACGCCGTTGCCGTCGAAGTGCTCGTCGAGGAGGTCGTCGTCCCAGAAGATGCGGAAGTTGGGATAGCCCGTTCCGTTGCCGCGCGAGTAGGTGTAGAGTTCGTTTCCGTTGCAGTCGTAGACGTAGCTGGAGGCGTTGTGCCAGTATTCCGTTCCGGCGTGCGTGGAGTCGATGTCCATGATGATGCCTCGGTTCACGTCGCCCGAGCCCTCCTTGAGCTGCCCGTTGAGCACGGTTCCGCTCTTGCCGTCGATCATGCAGGCGTTGTATTTCGTGGCGGCCTCGGTGATGCGCCAGGTCTCCAGTCCCTCGTTGCCGGGGTTGAACTCGCCCACGGCGCACACGTCGCCATGGCCGAGGTTGGTGGACCAGAGCACGGTGCCGTCGTGGTCGATGGCGGCTGCGCCGATGCACACCTCGTCGTAGCCGTCGCCGTCGATGTCGCCGGGCTGTCCGCTGTGTGCGCCTTGGGCGAAGAGGCTGATGCTCTGCACGTGGTGTCCCGAGGCGTTGTCGGTCTCGGAGTGCGTCTCGCTGGTGGAGGCGTTGCGCCACTCCTCAACGAGGCTGTCGCCGTCCCACGACACGGCGGTGGCATAGACATAGGTGTAGATGCCGCGCTGGAAGAAGCACGCCGGGCGCACCTGTCCGTCGCGGCATGGAATCTTGATGACGGCCCCCTTGAATCCGTTGCCGCGCCGGCCGTAGGTCTTGCCGTCGGTGCGTCCGCTGCGGGTGTCCCAGTTGCTCTGTATGCTGAAGTAGGGCCAGTATTGCTTCGAGGCGAGCTCGCGCCCCGTGACGCCGTCGAAGCACGTAATCCACTCCTCGCCGTCGGTGGGGGAGCCGTCGCTTCCCCGGTAGTAGGTCTTCTCCAGGTCGTCGGGATAGCCCTTCAGCCCCTGTCCCACGTAGTTGCCCAGTCCGTCCTTGGTGCCCGGAGCCGTCTTCACAATCATCTCGCCCTTGCCGTCGCCGTCGAAGTCCCACACCATGAAGGTGAAGTTGTTGCCGCAGATGACGTTCTGGCCGAAGTCGATGCGCCACAGGCGGGTGCCGTCGAGCTTGTAGCAGTCGACGAACTCATGGTTGTCGGCCGCGTGGTTGCCCGTGAAGGCCCCGGCCCACTTCAAGATGATTTCCTGCTCGCCGTCGCCGTCCATGTCGTAGGCCGAGGCGTCGAGGGGCGTGTAGGTCACGATGGCCGTGTCGGCCACGGGGTCTTTCACCACGGGGGCGGTGAGCGGGATGTCGAGGCAAGGCGAGCTCCAGGCCTTCACGCCCTCCTGCCGGTCGGTTTCGTTTCCGTCCTTGTCCTTCACCACGAGCGAGAAGGTCGATTGCCCGTATTTGGCCGCGCTCACCCTCACGGTGGTCTTCGAGCGGAAGATGCCATAGAGGTTGCCGTCGATGAAGAGTTGGTACTGGGTCTGGGTGGAGTCGTCGGTGGCCCTCATGCGCCAGCTCACTTGCACCTGCGAGCCGTTGACGAAAGCCAGCAGACCGCGGTTTTGTGCTGCCTCGGCGGCCATTCCCATCAGAGGGATGAGGGCCAGCAGCATGAGCAGAAGTTTTCTTTTCATTGATGTTTCCTTAGGTTTTTATGGATTCAGCTGTGTTTTGCAGATTGGGATTCGGGAGCGTTGGATTTGTCGTTCTCTGGTGCAAAGTTCGTCATTTCCGGCTGTCCGGGAATGGGTCATTCCTACGTAAATGTGGAAAAACCTACGTTTTCAAGCCTTGGGCAGCTCCACCACGCCCTCCTGCCGCTTGCCGTCCATGAGGATGCGCAGGGGCCGGGCGAAGCGGACGTGCCTCACATAGTGTGTCTCCTCGACGGCGGGCATGGCGTCGAGCACCTCCTTGCGGAACAGTCCGCCTTGCGCCGGGGGCACGTTGGTGTCGATGGTGAAGTAGCCCACGCCGAAGCTGGTGAGGTTCTGGAAGAAGTGTGTGCCCTGGCTGGGGTCGACGCGGTAGTTCCTCAGGGCCACCTCCACGATGACGCGCGCGGCGCTGATATGCGGCCACTTCACGGGCACGCCCAGGTAGTGGTCGCTGCTGCCCCACCGTCCGGGACCTACGAGCACGTAGTTGCGCCCGGCGTCGAGGAACTGGCGGTTGATGCGCTCCACGTCGTCGGCCACGCGGTAGTTGTTCATGGCCGAGAAATCGTCGCCGTATTTCACATAGACCACGTCGGTGATGTCGTCGCTGATGCCGTGGCCGAGGGCGTTGTGCGACCTCAGCAGACAGTCGGCGTCGGGCACGGCGGCCACGTCCTCGTCGAGCATTTGCTTGCTGTCGACGATGGGGCGTATCTGCAGCAGGTAGAACTGGCCCGTGCGGTCGTCGTCCAGGTTGCAGGCAAACTCTATCTCCACAGGGCGTCGCATGGCCCCCGCGCCGTACTCCATGGCCATGCGTAGGATTTGCGGCAGGGGGAAGACGCCCTGCTGGAGCACGCCGTCGAAGGTGACGAGCTTGCGTCCCGGGCCGTGGCATCCGGGCGTGATGGTCTGGTCGGCGGCGTCGAAGGTGGACGCGAGCCATCGCAGGGCTCCGTCGGCGGCGGCATCCTTCACCTTCAGCTTCAGGATGTTGAATCCGTCGTCCACCTTGAAGTCGTTGCCCGTGTGGGTCATGTCGAGCGCGTAGAAGCGCGTCTGGGTGTCGCTCAGCGCCAGCTCCATCTCGCTGGTCTGCAGCACCTGCTCCGGGTGGTAGGGGCACACGCGCAGCGTCTGGCCTCCATCGACGATGTACTTGCCCAGCCCCACGGCCAGGCTCGCTATGCCCTCCTCGGCCTTCTCCTCGCCGATGGGGTAGTAGTTGAGCGAGCGCAGCACGCCGCTGAAGTTGGGATAGAAGCGGCCGCCGTAGTCCTTGCCCACCACCTGCTGCAGGATGACGGCCATCTTCTCCTGGTCGATGACGTTGCTCGTGGCCGTCATGTAGGCCTTGGAGTCGCGATAGAACACCGAGGCGTACACGCCCTTGATGGCGCAGGCCAGCATGGCCAGCATCTCGTACTTGTCGTCGAGCCAGGGAATCATGTAGGTGCTGTAGATGCCCGCGAAGGGCTGGTAGTGGGAGTCCTCAAGGAGCGAGCTGCTGCGCACGGCGATGGGGCTGTGCACGGCCTCGAAGAAGGTGAAGAAGTCGGCGATGAGCGAGTCGGGCAGCTGTGCGCGGAGGAAGTGGCGCAGGATTTCGTCGTCGGGGGTGTCGGCCAGGGCAATCTGCCAGAGGTTGTTGTCGTCCATGAACCGGTCGAAGAAGTCGGTGCAGAGCACCACCGTCTTGGGAATCTGCACCGTGGCGTTGGCGAACTGGTTGAACTCGGGGTGACGCTTCACCACGTTGTCCAGGAAGGCCAGGCCGCGCCCCTTGCCGCCGAGCGAGCCGTCGCCGATGCGCGCGAAGTGGGCGTACTGGTCGAACTTGGTTCGGTCGAAGACGGCCACGACGCCGAGGTTCTTCATGTGGCGGTATTGCACGATGGCGTCGAAGATGATCTTCCGGTGGGCGTCCACGTCTTGCAGCTTGTGCCAGGTGACTTGCTTCAGAAACGCCGACACGGGGAAGATGGCGCGTGCCGAGAGCCAGCGGCTCACGTGGTTGCGGCTGACGTGGTAGAGCATGGAGTCGCGCGGAATCTTGAAGATGTTGTCTTGCAGCTCCT
>CAZVWX010000006.1:7147-16951 GCA_964631105.1 uncultured Prevotella sp.
AAGCCCATGTGCTCCTCCATGATGTGGCGCAGGTCGACGCTGAGCTTCTTCGAGTTCTTGTCGACGAAGAGGAAGTGCGCCTGCTCGGCCTTGCCGCGGTTGGCCTGCTCGGAGCTCTCCATAATCAGCGGCACGTACTCGTCGTGCGCCCTGATGGCGCGCAGGAGCTTCAACCCCGCCTCGGGGTCCTTCTCCACGTGGCTGTCGCGCAGGGGTGCGGGCTTGTCGGCATCCTCGCGGGGGTTCTCCTCGCGCATGGGGAACCGCGCGTCGCTGATGACGCCGAGCATGTTGCCGGCATATCTCAGATAGATGTGCATGGCCTCCTCGTAGGTGCGGGCCAGCACCACCTTGGGGCGGCCCCTCATGCGGAGCGTGGCGGCGTGGGGGTTCAGGGCCTCGGTGGCGAAGTTCTGGCTTTGCTTCAGGATGTAGTTGTACAGGTTGGGCAGGATGGAGCTGTAGAAGCGGATGCTGTCTTCCACGAGCATGATGACCTGCACGCCGGCCTCGCTCACGTCGTGGTCGATGTTCATCTTGTCCTCGATGAGCTTGATGATGGAGAGGATGAGGTTGGTGTTGCCGAGCCAGCAGAACACGTAGTCGAAGATGCTCAGGTCCTCGTCCTCCATCCGCCGGGTGATGCCGTGCGAGAAGGGGGTGAGCACCACGCACGGAATCTTGGGGAAGGCGGCCTTGATGGCACGGGCCACGTCGAAGGCATCGCTGTCGGCGTTGCCGGGCATCGAGATGACCAGGTCGACGTGGGTGGAGCGGAGCACGGCCGAGGCCTCCTCCTGGGTCGACACCTGGGTGAAGGTGGGCGGATAGCGCAGTCCGAGCTCCATGTACTCATTGTAAATCTTCTCCTCGATGCGCCCGTCGTCCTCGAGCATGAACGCGTCGTAGGGGTTGGCCACGATGAGCACGTTGTAGATGCGGCGCATCATCAGGTTGACGAAGGACACGTCTTTCAGGTAGAACTTGTTCCACTCGGCGGGTATTTTATTTTCCATAGCGGCGTGCATGATGGTTGCAGCCACAAAGATAGTGCTTTTCTTTGAATAAAGCGCCACCTGCTTCCACTTTTTTCCACGCCGGACGCCAACTAAAGCAGCATGGCGGCTCCGGCCATGACGACGCACACCGCCTCGGTGGCGCGGTTGATGGTGATGGCGCGGCGCAGGTCGCCGGCGGTGACGGGCCGCGCGTTGTGGCCGATGAACGGCTTGGTGACCAGCTCGCCGAAGTAGACGTGCGGCCCGCCGAAGCGGCAGTCGAGGATGACGGCCAGCGCGGCCTCGGGCCATCCCGCGTTGGGCGAGAGGTGGTGGCGGGCCTGCCGCCTGATGTCGGACAGGCTGGGCTTGCGCCGGGGCCATGCCACGCGTGCCACGGCGTACATCACGAGGGCGGTGAGGCGTGCGGGAATCCAGTTGGCGGCATCGTCGAGGCGGGCGGCCACGCGGCCGAACAGGCGGTAGCGGCGCGTGCGGTAGCCTGTCATCGAGTCGAGGGTGTTCACCATCTTGTAGGCCATCATGCCGGGAATGCCCAGCAGCGTGAGCCAGAAGAGTGGGGCCACGACACCATCGGAGAGGTTCTCGGCCAGCGTCTCCAGGGCGGCGAGGCGTACCTCCTGGGGCGTGAGACGAGAGGTGTCGCGCCCCACGATGCGGGCCACCTGGCGCCGTCCGTCGTCGGTCGAGCGGTCGAGGGCGGCGAACACGGCCCTCACCTCGCGGATGAGGGTGGTGCCGGCAAGGCCATAGAAGATGAGCAACGACTGGGCGGCCAGCGCCAGCACGGGGACGGGCCGCAGCAGGCGCAGCAGGGCGGCCGTGAGCAGGAAGGTGAGTGCGACGAGCGTCACGGCCATGAGCCCGCCCTTCAGCATGCGGTGTCGCCCGTGGTTGAGCCGGCGCTCGCACCAGCCGATGGTCCGGCCGAAGAGCACCACGGGGTGGGGGAGCGACGGCGGGTCGCCCAGCAGGTGGTCGAGCACCCATCCCGCGAGAAGGGCAATCGTCGACATCATAGGCGGCTCAAGGCTTCCACCAGCTGGTCGTTCTCCTCGGGCAGCTGCGTGGCCACGCGGATGTGGGGTCCCTCCAGTCCGGCAAAGTTGCTGCAATCGCGCACGAGGATGCCTTCTTCGGCGAGCCGCCGCTTCACCTGGGCCGACGAGCCCTTGCCGTGCAGGCGGATGAGGAAGAACTGGGTGTCGGTGGGCAGGGCCTCCATGCCGGGCAGCGCGTTGACGAGTGTGCGAAGCCGCCGCGTCTCGCCGAGCAGCCAGGGCAATGGCGGCAGCACGCGGGCCTGGCGGCCAATGAGGAAGCGGCCTGCCTCGATGGCCAGTGCGTTGACGCTCCAGGGCTGCTTGGCGACCCGCAGGCGGCTGATGATGCCGGCATGGGCCACGGCGTAGCCCACGCGCAGGCCGGGGATGCAAAACTTCTTGGTCAGCGAGTGGAGCACGATGACGTTCTTCCGCCTCACGGCCTCGGCGTCGCTGAGCATGGGGCGGAGCGTGTAGTCCTCGTAGGCCTGGTCGATGACAAAGAGGTCGGTCTCCGGGAGCATGGGCGGCAGTCGCCGCCATTGTCCCGTGGGATTGTTGGGATTGCACCACCAGTGGATGGCGGGCCGCCGGTCGGGGACGGAGCTTGCCTCATCGGGGCCGTACTCGGCAAAGGTGGGGCGCGGAATGCAGGGCCGGTAGGCGGCGAAGCACTGGCGGACGAGATGGATGGCCTCGGTGGCCCCGTTGGTGACGAGCACCTCGCCGGGGGCTATGCCGAGCCTCCGGGCGATGAGCTCGGCCAGCTGCCAGGCGTCGGGCTCGGGATAGTGGCCGATGAGGCCGAGCCGCGAGGCCAGGTGCGATTGCAGTGCCGCGAGGTCGGCGTGGCCCCAGATGTTCGAGCTGAAGTTGAGCCTGATGTGGGGATAGCGGTAGATGTCGTCGCCGTGGTCGTTCATGGTGCGGGTTTGCCGGAGAGGCTTGTCACTAGGGTATGCGGTGGTAATAGCGCGGCTGTCCCAGGCGGAGGCCGGGATGCATGATGATGATGAAGTCGCGCAGGACGCGGTCGGGGTGGAAGCTCGCCTCCTCATAATAGGTTGTGGCGAGGGTGTTGCATCCATACACGCGCCCCGTCTTCCAGGCCTTCATCTCCTTGTAGCCCGCGTGGCTCGCTGCGAGCTCGGCCCGCGTGGCGGGATGGGTGTCGTATTTGTAGAGCCACACGTCGGCCTGTCCGCCCACGTCGAGCACCTGCTCGAAGGCCAAGCCCAGTGACCCCTGCTTCTTGTCGGAGGCAAAGACATAGCGTCCGCCGGCGTCGGCAATCATGGTGCTCACCACGCTTTGCCCTCCCGGCACATACCACACGCCGCCCGTCTTCAGCTCGGTGACCACCGACGGGCACTGCCGCTGCGTGGCGGCGCGACGCGCCAGGGCCTGGTAGTTGCTGTCGACGCGGGCGAAGAGGCGGGCGGCCTCGGCCTCGCGGCCATAGAGCATGCCGTAGAACTTCATCCACTCGGCGCGTCCCAGGGCCGAGGTTTCCATGTAGTCGGCGGCCTCGATGATGGGAATGCCGATGCCGTCGAGCTTGCCGTAGCCCCCGCTGTTCTCGAAAGGCGAGATGAGCAAGGCCCCCGGGCGGGTGGCGATGACGCGCTCCACGTCGGCGTTCATGCCGTTGCCGCAGTCGGCGATGCGCCCCGCCTTCACCTGGCGGTGAATCCAGGGCAGGTTCATGTACTTCAGGTCGCACACCCCCGAGATGGCCTTCTCGGCGCCGAGCTCCATGAGGAGGGCGGCGTGCACGGTGGTGAAGACGATGCTTCGGCCCACGGGCGTGCGCACCACGCTCTTGGCCTCCACGGCCGAGGCCGTCGGCCGCTGGCGGAGCTGGCTGGCCAGTGCGTCGTGGGCCGCGCCCTTGGGCACGAGGAAGTAGGTGTGCAGGATGCGGTGGTCCTTCCACGGGTCGACGATGTCGACCTGCGTGTAGCCCTCATGGCGCACGATGGTGAGCCTTCGGGCGTATTTCAAGGCAACGGTATCGCCGCCGGCCGCCGCAGGTCCCGACTGGGAGCCGCCGCAGCCGGCGACGATGCCGCAGAGCAGGAAGAGTCCTGCGAGGATGCGCCTCATTGCCGCACGGTGGTGGTGTAGGTGTTGAAGAACACGTCGGTGGGACCCACGCCCGTGTCAAACTTGCCCACGCGCGTGCCGGCGAGGTCGTACACCAGGCAGTAGCCGTTGGTGCTGTAGCTGGCATAGCCGCTCTCGCCCAGACTGTAGGAGAGGATGAAGAGCCGCTGGCGCACGGCGTCCACCTTGATGGCGTTGGGCGAGGCGGGCGTCTCGCTCAAGGCGAGGGCTGCCAGGCTGCCCGTGGTGGCGTTGTACACCGAGTAGGCCGTGGAGCCGGAGCCGTAGGGCGAGTTGATGATGAAGAACTGGTCGGTAATCCGGTCATAGTCGGCCATGGTGGCCGGCACGGTCTTCGTGGTGTCGCGGGTGGTGGTGTTGATGAACTTCAGCCCGGTGTTCTCCTGCGTCCAGGGCGACACGGAGAGATAGTGCCCCCAGTCGAGCACGGCAATCTGGCCGCTTGCGGTGACGAACACCTTCTGCGGGTTCTCCACACCGCTGATGGTGAAGGTCTGCACCTGGTCGCCGCTGACGTCGAATGAGGAGATGGTGCCGCCTCCGCGGCTGTAGTCGGAGTTGGCCACGAAGATGGTGCCGGCGTGATAGGTGAGCCCCTCGGGGTAGGAACCCACCTGCCACTTCTTGGCCAGCGCGTAGCCCGTGGTGTCGATGGCGGCCACGTAGCCACCATAGGTGGTGAAGTACACATAGCCGCCGGCGGCGATGATGTGGCGCGGGTCGGTGCCCTCGGCGGTGCCCAGCAGCGTGGTGGTGCTGATTTGCTTGATGCTCTTGAACGTCGTCTTGTCAATCACCTCCACGGTGTTCTCGCCATCCACGACCACATAGATTTTGCTGCCATACACCACGCCGTCGTTGGCGGTCATGCCCAGGCTGCGGCCATTGGCGTTCTTGAACACCGACTGGCTGGCCGCCGAGGTGTTGTAGTTGAAGTAGGTCAGGCTTCCGTCGATGGCCGACCGCATGTTGCCGGCATTGACGACAAAGGCGCCGTCGCTGACGTCGACGGGGACGGGAGTCACATCGTCGTCATCGTCGCTACAAGCCGTGAAGCTCAGCACGCCTGCGGCGAGCAGCAGCAGGGGAAACAGTTTCTTCTTTTTCATAACCTTACATTAATTAATTAGAACTTATAATTGAGTGACAGTCTCCAGTTGATTCCCGGCATGGGGTAGTGTGACACGATTTCATACTGTTTGTCGAGCAGGTTCATCACGTCCATGCGTGCCGTCGCGGTGCGCCCCTTCCACGTGAAGTCGCGCCACAGCGTGGCCCCCGTCTCCCAGTATCCGGCCACGCGCGTGCCCTCGTAGTGGTTGTTGTTGGCCCACCGGCTGCTCATCCCCGTGCCGTGGAGCGTGATGTTGGCCCACGGGTTCTCCCAGCCCAGCGACACGCTGCCGGTGTGCAGGGGCTGGTAGGCCAGTTGGTAGCCGTAGTATTGCGACGCGCGGTTGGTGCGGTCGGCAATGCGCCGGTAGCTCCAGCTCGTGGCGAGCGTGAGCGTGTGGCGTGCCGAGGGCTTGCAGGCCGACCGCAAGGTGAGCTCCACGCCCTGCCCTTCCACCTTGCCCACGTTCACGTTGGTCCAGACGAACATGTTGTAGGGCACGGCCACAATCTTGTCGCGCACGTGGTTCAGATAGCCGTCGGCAATGAGCGTCGTCGTGAGGCCCGGGTCCCAGCGGTGGCTCCACGTCACCCCGAGGTCGTATTGGTCGGTGGTCTCGGGGTCGAGGTCGGTGCTTCCGAAGTGGTAATAGTAGCTTTCGTTGAAGGTGGGCGTGCGGAAGATGTTCTTGTAGGCGGTGCGCAGAAACAAGTCCTCGCCGGACAAGAGTTTCCAGGAAAGCGAGAGCGAAGGCGAGAGCCGCCTCATGTCGCGTGCTCCGGGCCCGTCCTTGGCGTCGTTGTCATAAAAGGAGTGGAGCAGCCTGCCCATCACGGTGAGCCTTGGCAGCGTGTATTTGGCCGTGAGGCTCTGCAGGATGGTGCTGCGATAGGGGCGTATGGCCGTGGCGAGGCTGCTGCTGAGGTTGTTGAAGGCGTAGTCGGCCGAATAGTCGAACGCCCACCGGGGCGTTGGCGCGAAGAGCACGCAGGCCGCGGCGTAGCATTCGCGCTGCCAGTAGCTGGCGTCGCGCACGCCGTCGGGCATGAGCCGGTCCTTGTAGTCGGAGGCTGCCCAGTTGAATTTGGCGTTGAGGCGGACGCTCAGGTTCCCGTTGGCGTTGCGCCCAGTCCACTGGGCTTGGGCGAAGGCGTTGCGGTCGTGCAAGGTCTCGCCGCTCGCCGAGGTGTAGTATCTCACCTGCCCGGGCAGCTGCCGGTCGTTGTCGTAATAGTACGCCTTGGCGCGCAGCGTGCTCCGCGGCCCCAGGCTCCAGAGCGCGGCCACGTCGGCGTGCGCGCTGTTCATGCGGCTGTTGGTGCGGCGCTCGCGTGTCGTGAGCGTGACGTTCCTCAGCTTGAAGGGATAGTCGTTCTCGGCATAGGTGTATTCGGCCGTGGCCGTGAGGGTGAGGCCCCGGACTATCTGGCGGGTGTATCTGACGAAGGGACTGGCGAAGCCGAAGCTTCCCCATTGCAGCTGCGCCTCCACGTGTGGATGGCGGTCGGGCGGCGCCGCGCCCAGGCTCTCGATGGTGATGACGGCCGGCGCCGAGGCTTGTCGTGCCGGGATGAAGATGTCGTCGTTGTCGCCGATGGCGAGCGACAGGCTCGCGACGTTGTTGAGCGAATAGCGCGACAGGTCGATTTCGCCGCTTTGGCACTCGCTGAGCATCATGCCGTCGTAGACCACCCCCGTGTGCTCGGCGCCGAAGCCGCGCACGGAGACCGTCTTCATGCCGCCCGCGCCGCCATAGTCGCGCAGCATCACGCCGGGGATGCGGTGCAGGGCGTCGGCGACGCCGGTGATGCCCAGGCGGGCCATGTCGCCGGCGCTGACGACGTGCAGGGGGGCTGTGGAGGCCACCTCTCGCGCTCGGGCTTCCACCGTCACCTCGCCAAGCACCCTCACGGAGTCCTCCTGAGCCTGCGCTTGGATGGCTGTCGCCAACAGGATCCATACAATCTTTGAATTTCTCATTCTTCCTCGAGAATTTGAAATAGCTTTCATGCAATGGCAGGTCTTCTGACTTCGCGGCTCCGATGCGCGTCTTCCCAGACCCAGGTCCAGTGACGTGTTGCGCATCGCATAAGGCCGCTTACAGCAGCGGGACTGTCCGGGAGTTTCACCCGATTCCCTTTTTAATCTATGGCGTAAGAACCTATTGCGTCTGCAAAGATAGGGAGAAAGTGTGAGAAAACAAAGCGGAAAGTCGATTTATTTCCGTTTTGGCCTTGTTTTCCCCTGTCCGACGGGGTTTGGGAGGCGCGAAGTTGCCTATAAATGAACGAGCTTGCCGATGTCGACATGGCGTCTGACGTGCTCGGCCAGGCGGTTGTATTGCGCTTCCCTATAGGCTTGCGCGTCGTCGTGCGGCGGGTTGCCGCCCACGTAGGGTGCCAGCACCGCGTCGCGGAAGGACGCGTTGTCGAAGATGCCGTGTACGTAGGTGCCGAAGACGCGCCCCGAGCGGACAATGCGCGGCGGGGCTTGGCCGCCGATGAGCGAGCGGCCGTTGTGAATCTCGTAGCCCCGCAGCGGATGCCCCAGACCGTCGGAGGTCACCCGCCGGGTGGTCTTCTCGCCGGTCATGACGGTCGTCATGGGCAGCAGGCCCAGCCCCTTTGCAAGGGTCTCGCCGCCCTCCACGCGGTCGGGGTCGCTCACTTCGTCGCCGAGCATTTGGAATCCGCCGCAGATGCCGACGATGGTCTTGCCCTGCCGGCGGGCCTGGAGCACGGCCCCGGCGCAGCCGTTGCGCCAGATGGCGGCCAGGTCGGCCAGGGTGGACTTGCTTCCCGGAAGGATGATGATGTCGGCCTTCAGCAGTTCTGCCGGGCGGTTGGTGTAGTAGAGGTGCAGGCGCGGGTCGCGCTCCAGGATGTCGAAGTCGGTGAAGTTGCTCAGCTGTCCCACGCGCACCACGCCCACGTTCACCGCTCCGGGCCGTGCCCGGGTGTCCTTGCGCTCCAGTTCCACGCTGTCCTCCCCGTCGATGTGGATGTCGTCGAGGTAGGGCACCACGCCCAGCACGGGCACGCCGCAGATGCGCTCGAGCAGCTGCCGCCCGTCGTCAAACAGCCGCATGTCGCCCCGGAACTTGTTCACCACGATGCCCCGGATGAGTTTCCGGTCGGCGGGCGTCTGCAGGGCGATGCTGCCATAGCAGCTGGCGAAGACGCCGCCGCGGTCGATGTCGGCCACGAGCACGACGCGTGCCCGTGCGTGGCGGGCCATGGGCAGGTTGACGATGTCGTTGTCGCGCAGGTTCAGCTCGCTGATGCTCCCGGCCCCCTCCATGACGATGGGGTCGTACTTGGCCGCCAGGCGGTCGAAGGCGCGGCACGCGGCCTCCCACAGCTGCCGCCGCCCCGTGCCCCGGAAGTAGTCGTAGGCCGAGCGGTTGCCCGCGGGCCGCCCGTTGAGCACCACCTGCGAGGCGCACTGCCCCGTGGGCTTCAGCAGCACGGGGTTCATGTCGGCCTCCATCGCGGCGCACGCCGCCTCGGCCTGCACGGCCTGGGCGCGCCCTATCTCTAGTCCGTCGGGCGTGACGAAGCTGTTCAGCGACATGTTCTGGGCCTTGAAGGGCGCCGGGTGGTAGCCGTCCTGCCAGAGGATGCGGCACACGGCGGTGGCAAGCAGACTCTTGCCCACATCGCTCCCCGTGCCGCAAAACATGATGGGTTGCATGGAAAGTATTGTCGTTGTTGTTGCAAAGTTAGGAAAAAAAGTTGTATTTTTGCCATGAAATGAGAAAAATCATCCTGATTACCGGCGGCCAGCGCTCCGGCAAGAGCCGCGAGGCCGAGCGCCTGGCCCTGAGCCTCTCGCCCCATCCCGTCTACATGGCCACGGCGCATGTCGGCGACGACGAGTTCCGCGAGCGGGTGCGGCGGCACCAGGCCCGGCGCGGGCCCGAGTGGACGAACATCGAGGAGGAGAAGCTGCTCTCGCGCCATCATGTTGGCGGCAGGGTGGTGGTGGTGGACTGCGTTACGCTCTGGGCCTCCAACTTCTTCTACGACCGCGACGCGCAGGCGCAACCCACGGTGGACGAGGCCCTCGCGGCCTTGCGGGCCGAGTTTGACCGCTTCACGCGGCAGGACGCGGTGTTCATCTTCGTGACCAACGAGATAGGCAGCGGCGGCGTGAGCGCCAGCGAGGTGCAGCGGCGCTTCACCGACTTGCAGGGATGGATGAACCAATACGTGGCCAGTCGAGCCGACGAGGTGGTGCTGATGGTCGCGGGCATAGCAGTCAGAATCAAATGAGGGCATTCCACATCACACATCCCGACGCGGCCATCCGGCCGGCCCTGGTCCGGAAAATCGACCGGCTGAACAAGCCCCGCCACTCGCTGGGCATGCTGGAGGACCTGGCCTTGCAAATCGGACTCATCCAGCAGACGCTTTCGGCCGGTATGCCCGCAAACAGGGGGCAGGGTTCGGCAAACAGCGTGGTTTTGCCATATTCGCTGCTGTTTTCGGCGGCGGCAATT
>CAZVWX010000007.1:0-16064 GCA_964631105.1 uncultured Prevotella sp.
CGTGGGAGCGGCTCTGCACGGTTTAGAGGCTGGCCGTGCCGGCCTTCACCCACACGAACTGCCAGTTGTAGTAGAGGTTGTAGGTGAGGAATTCTCCACCCTTGAAGGCCGTGTTCCTGAACGTGCACTGGGCCGTGGCCGTGGCTCCCGAGAGCGCCACGAGCAGTCCCAGCAGCCATCGCTTGCATGATATTCGCTTCATATATTCCTTGTTTCCTTGTTCGTTTCCTTGTTCGTTTCCACATGCTCCACTTGCCGGGCGGGCCTTCCGCCGCCGGGCGGGCGCCCGCTAGGGCTTCGGCACGTACTCGATGCCGAGCCGCCGGGCCCGCTCCGCGTTCTGGCTCTTCTGCTTCTTCTCGGCGTCGGGCTTCTGCTTGGTGATGGCCCCCGGCTTCTGCAGCCACCGCGGGCGCGCCGTGGGAGCCCACGTGCGGCTCACGTCCCACTTGGCCCGGCACTCGATGGCCTCGGGATAATAATACACTGGCTCGGCCTGCCTGCCGGCGGCATAGTCGCCCGTGTCCCAAAGGCCGTTGCCGTTGCGGTCGGCGAAGAGGCGCATGTAGTATTTCCCGGGCTTCAGATAATAGAACTCGGCCTGGCCGCCGGCGGCCTTCACCTGCTTCACCACCTTGTCGGAGCCGTCGAGGAGCTGCACCACGAGGCGGCTGCTGTCGGCCATGCCGCCGATGGTGACCAGCAGCGTGCCAAACTCGTCGAGCCCGCGCACTACGAAGCCCTGCTTTACGGCATCGGACACGCTGCCGTAGATGTCGGTGAACGCCGCCGAGTCGATTTCCAGACTGTACTCTATCTCCGGCCGCCATTCTCCGCGGAAGAGATACTCGCGGCCGCCCACATGGTCGAACTCGAAGGCCGCGCGATACCACAGCGAGTCGTGGCGGGCATAGAGGTGGAGCTTCGCACTGTCGATGTCGGCCAGCGGCGAGGGGAAGGTGAAGCGGATGTTCTGGTCGGGGTCGAGCGAGCCCCCCACGCTGATGTCGGGCTTCAGTGCCTTGGCCGTGCGGAAGGGCTGCGTGGCCTCGCCGCGCTTCTCCTTCTTCTTCTGCTGCTTCTCCCATTGCTCGCGCTCGTCCTGCAGCTTCTTCATCCGCTTGGCGTAGGGCTCGCGCGAGAGCACCTCCAGCGTGTCGGTCTTCGGCGCGAGGCGACCCAAGCTGTCGGTGGCGCGGAAGGTCATTTCCATGCGCAACGTGTCCTGGTTGACCAGGGCTGTGTCGCGCAGCCAGTAGCTGATGGTGTCGTTGTGTGCCGAGGGCTCCACGATGAAGGCGTCGCGCTCGTCGAAGTTGAGCCCCTTCAGCGTTGGCAGCCGGTCGTCGCCGTAGCTGAAGAAGAGAGTGAAGAGTTCGGCCTTCTTCCGCTCGGCCTTGAGGAAGTATCGGTCGGTGAGCGTTTCCTGGAAGGCGAGCAGGCAGATGTCGTCGGGCAGGAAGTGTGTGTAGGCCACCTGCCGGAATCCGGCGATGTGCAGGGTGTCGGTCCAGAGGGTGTCCTGGCGCACGTCGGGCTTCGACGCCGGCACGATGGTGTCGCGGCTGAAGGCTATCTGCTCGCCCTTCTGGCTGAACATGTAGTTGCCGTCGGCGTCCTGTAGGGCATAAACCCGGTACTCGCCCGGGGCCACGCCCTTGACGACGAAGTGCCCGCGGCTGTCGGTTCGCGATACGCGCAGCATGGGCTCGTGGGTGAAGGCCGTGTCATTCAAGTTGGCGTAGAGGCCCACCAGGATGCCCTTGACGGGCTCCAGGTTGGATGCGTCGAGCACATAGCCCGCCACCTGGAGCGTGTCGATGGCGTCGCCCGTGGAGAAGCTGTAGGTGTAGTTGCCCAGCGGGTTGCCCTCGTTGTTGTCGCTGATGGCGTCGGAGAAGTCGACGGTGTAGGTGGTGTTGGCCTTGAGCGAGTCCTTCAGCGACACGCGGATGCGCTTCCCCTCGCTCTTGATGTCGGGCGACTCGAGTTGTGGCGGCGACACCACCACCTTGTTCTGGGCGTCGTCGATCTTGATGAACTCGTCGAAACTGATGGTAATCTTCCGCGCCTTCACGTGCGTGGCGCCGTCGGCGGGCGAGGCCCCCACCACGTGTGGCGGCGTCTCGTCGTACCAGCCGCCGTCGGGATTGCCCATCTTGGCGCACGACGCCAGCGCCAGCGCCGCGCCGGCGAGCACGCCGCCCAGGAGCCTGGCCAGGCCCTTGCGCGGCAGCGGGTTGATGAGCGTTCCTCTTCTCATGGGCTGTGGGGTTCGGTGGCGGCTCACGACGCGGCGCCCGGGGCGGTGGCGGCGGGCGTGGCGTTGAGCTCCAGCAGTTCGTCGATGTTCTTCCGGCTGTTGCTCAGGCGCGGCACCTTGTGCTGCCCGCCCAGCTTGCCCTTGGCCTTGAGCCAGTCGTTGAAGAGTCCCGGCCGGGCCTTCACCACCTCCAGGTGCTGCAGGGTGACGTTGTGGAAGCGCTTGGCCTCGTAGTCGCTGTTGATTTCCTGCAGACGGCGGTCGAGGAGGCTGGCGAAGCGGCCCAGGTCGGCGGGCTCGCGGCTGAACTCGATGAGCCACTGGTGGCGGCACTTGGCGTTGCGGTCCATGTAGACGGGCGCGGCGGTGTATTCCTGCACCTGCGCCCCGGTCTGCTCGCAGGCGTAGGCCAGCCCCTTCTCGGCGTTGTCCATGATGAGCTCCTCGCCGAAGGCGTTGATGAAGTACTTGGTGCGCCCGGTGATGACAAACTTGTAGGGGTCCTTGCCCGTAAACCGCACCGTGTCGCCAATCATGTAGCGCCACAGGCCGCAGTCGGTGGTGATGAGCATGGCATAGTTCACCCCCGTCTGCACGCCCCAGAGCGGCACCACCGTGGGGTGGTCGCTGCCCAGCTCGTCCATGGGGATGAACTCGTAGAACACGTCGTAGTCTATCATGAGCAGCATCGACTTGTCGGCGGGGTCGTCCTGGAGGCCGAAGAATCCCTCGGAAGCGTTGTAGGTCTCCATGTAGTGCATCCGTGGCGAGGTGATGAGCTGCTCGTACTGCTTGCGGTAGGGGGTGAAGGCGATGCCCCCGTGGAAGAACACTTCCAGGTTGGGCCACACCTCCTCCAGGTGCTGCTTGCCCGAGAGCTCCATGACGCGCACCAGCACGCTGAGCATCCACGACGGCACGCCCGAGATGTTGGTCACGTTCTTGTGCAGGCACTCGCGGGCGATGCGGTCGCGCTTCACCTCGAAGTCGCTCAGCAGTGCCGTCGACTTCTTGGGCACGCGCACGAGGTTGGCCAGCGGCGTGATGTTCTCGATGAGGATGGCGCTCAGGTCGCCCACGAGCGACCCCGACACGTTGTAGTTGGGCGAGTGGCTCCCGCCGAGAATCAGTGCGCGTCCGTCGAAGAGGCGGCTCTTGGGATGGTTGCGCAGATAGAGGGCCACGGTGTCGGCGGCGCCCTTGTAGTGGATGCGCTGCAGCCCCTCCTGCGAGACGGGGATGAACTTCGACTTGTCGTTGGTGGTGCCCGACGACTTGGCGTACCACTTCACCTGGCCGGGCCAGAGCACGTCGGCCTCGCCGTGGCGCATGCGGTCGATGTCGCCCTTCAGCTCCTCGTAGGTGTTCACCGGCACGTTGTGGGCGAAGTCCTCATAGCCGGCGGTCTGCTTGAGCAGGTGCTTCAGGCCGTATTCGGTGTCCTTGCCGCGCTGCAGCAGGCGGGCGAGCACTTGCTCCTGCAAGGCCTGGGCGTGGCGGGCGTACTTCTCCAGCTCCTTCTGGCGATGGTGGAAAAGCGGACTGACAATGCTTGTTAAACTCATTTCCTCAATTCGTCATTGAATGTGCAAATATAAGCCAAATCTTTTAAAAAGCGAAGCGATTCACTTTTTTTTTCATTTTCGGGGGCCATTTGTTCCATTTCTGTAGTCCTTTTGTAATTTTCCACCGCTTTGCGGCGCCCTTTGCCGCATCGGCGGCGTAGGGATGCGGCGCCGATGCAGGGAACGCCGGCACGGTGGCGCCGGCCGGAACAAGGCATGATGGCTGCAAGTGGAAACCGCCGGCACGACGGTGCTGGATGGAATCTGATATATGTTTACATTTTCTCTCTCCCCCTCAACAACCCCGGTTTGACAGAAAGTCAAATCATTCCAGGCTTTCGCGACATTCTGCGAAGTATTTTCCTCGATTTGCTTACCGTTTTGTAAAGATGCGAGAAAAATAGGGGGTCGTTTCGAAGAACGGCCTTCTTCAGTCCGAAGAACGGCCTTCTTTGCCTCGAAGAACGGCCTTCTTCGATGCCAAGAAGGCCGCTTACACATTGCAAGAAGGCCGTTCTTCAAATCGATGGGAGAATAGTTGACAATGGAAGTCGGCTTTTCATGATGGAGAGCATGGCCCGCCATGGTGCCGGACCACCATTCTCCTGCCTTCGGCCACACGGCCAACCGGCCGCAGGCGGGGCGTCCAAAAAAGCCTTTTGGCGGGAATGAGCCAGCATGCCCCCGCAAGCATCATGCCCCCGCAAGCGGCTGACAGCCAACCGCATTGCAGGGGCATGAATGGATTACGCCCGGACCATCCGGGGAATCATCCCACACCACCGGCCACATCGTGGCGGTGGCCGCTTACCACAGCTTCAGGCGCTCGCTCTCGGGCAGATACATCTTGTCGCCCGGCTTCACGCCGAAAGCCTCATACCAGGCGTCCACGTGGGGCAGTGCGCCGTTGACGCGCCACTCGCCCAGGGCGTGCGGGTCGCGCTTCACGCGGTTGCGTATCTCCTGGTCGGTGATGTTCTGCCCCCACACGCCGGCATAAGCCAGGAAGAAGCGCTGCTCGGGCGTGAAGCCCAGCTTCACCTTGAGCGGCTTGTTGGCCGTGGCGTGCTTGAAGGCGTTGAAGGCCACCTCCAGGCCACCGTGGTCGGCCAGGTTCTCGCCCAGCGTGAGCTTTCCGTTGCTGTGGAGCCCGGGCAGCACCTCGATGCCGTCGAAGAAGTCGGCATAGAGCTTGGCCCGCTCGTTGAATCCCTTGGCGTCGGCCGCCGTCCACCAGTCCTTCATGTTTCCGTCGCTGTCGTACTGGCGGCCCTGGTCGTCGAAGCCGTGCGTCATCTCGTGGCCGATGACCACGCCGATGGCCCCATAGTTGAAGGCCTCGTCGGCCTTGGGGTCGAAGAAGGGATATTGCAGGATGCCGGCGGGGAAGCAAATCTCGTTGGTCGTGGGGTTGTAGTAGGCGTTGACGGTCTGCGGCGTCATGTACCACTCGTCGCGGTCGACGGGCTTGCCGGCCTTGCGGGCAATCTCGTCGTCGTGGCGGAACTTGCGGCAGGCCAGCACGTTCTCGTAGAAGCTCTTGGCGGGGTCGATGGTGAGCTTGGAGTAGTCGGTCCACTTGTCGGGGTAGCCAATCTTCACATAGAACTTGTCGAGCTTCTTGTGGGCGTTGGCCTTGGTGCTGTCGCTCATCCAGGTCTGCGCGTCGATGCGCTCGCCCAGGCTGAGCTGGAGGTTGCGCACCAGGTCGGTCATGATTTTCTTCGACGACTCGGGGAAGTACTTCTCGCAGTACATGCGCCCCAGGGGCTCGCCCAGCTGTGCCTGCACCTGGCTGGTGGCGCGCTTCCAGAGGGGATAGTCCTCCTTGCGCCCGCTCATGGTGCGCCCGAAGAAGTCGAAGTTGGCCTCGCGGATTTCGTCGGTGAGGTAGCTTGCCGAGCTCTCGATGACGTCCCACTCCATGAGGGCCTTCACGTCGTCGGCCGTCTGCAGGCCCACGATGGCGTTCAGCCCGGTGAGGAAGGAGGGCTGGCCCACCACCATCTCCTGTATGTAGTCGCTCTTGATGCCCTCGGCGTTGCAGAGCTGCTCAAGCGGCAGGTTGGGATAGTCGGCCCGGAACTGCGCCAGGGTGGTCTTGTTGTAGTTGGCCTGCGGGTCGCGGAGCTCGGTCATGCTCTTCGACACCAGCGCCACCGTCACCTCCTGGGCGAACACCTCGGCGGCGCGCTTCGCGGCCAGCGCCTCGCCGAAGCCGTAGAGGCGGAACATGCGCTCGATGTGCTTCTTGTAGGCCTCGCGGATGGCCACGGTGGCCGAGTCCGTGTTCAGGTAGTAGTCCTTCTGGCCCAGGGTGAGCCCGCCCTGCATCACGTTGAGGATGTTCATCGACACGTTCTTCTCGTCGGCGGCGAAGCCCGCGCCGAACTGCTGGCCGTAGCCCTCGGCGGCATACTTCACCTGGAGCGCGCGCAGGGCCTGGAGCGAGGGAGCCTGCTCAATCTCGGCCATCAGGGCGCGCACCGGCTCCACGCCCGCCTTGTTGCGGCTCTCGGTGTCGAGGGCCTGGCGGTAGAACACGGCGAGCTTCTGCTCGATGGTGCCGTCCTGGTACTTCTTCTTCTGCAATTCGCCGAGGATGGTATTGATGCGCTTGTTGTTGTCATCCTGCAACTGGTCGAAGCTGCCGAACCGGCTGTAGGCGGCGGGCAGGGGGTTGGCCTTCTGCCAGCCGCCCGTGGCAAACTTGTAGAAATCGTCTTGCGGGCGCACGGTGCGGTCGAGGTTGGCTTCCTCGATGCCCGCCTTGCCTTGCCCCATGCCCATGACGGGCACGGCTGCCATCATCACGATGGGAATAATCTTCTTCATCTGCATGAATTTACGGTTTTGTTTTATTATTCTCTGTTTTCTAATGGTATCATCAGGATGTGGCCTGCCGCTGCGCCTCCAGCTTCTCCTCTAGCTGGAACCAGTGGTCGTTCTCCTCGTCGAGCCTGCGCTGCAGGCCGGTGTACTCGGTGACGAGCTCCATGTCGGCCGCGTTCTCGGGCTTCATCAGAAGCTGGTCGAGCTCGGCCTTGCGCTTCTCCATGTCGGCAATGCTGCGCTCAGCCTCCTTCACGGCCTTCTCCAGGCGCCGCAGCTTCTTCTGCTGCTCCTTGTGGTCGGCGTAGGCCTGCCGCCCCTTCGGGGCCTCGGCGGGCTCCGGCGGCGTGGCGGCCGCGACGGCACGGGCGGGGGCCTCGGGTGCGGGTGCGGCCAGGGCATGGTCGATGGCGTGGGCGTCGTCGGCGTCGAGCTCGGCCTTCTTGGCGCGGAGCCAGTCGTAGATGCCGCCGAGGTGCTCGCGCACGTGGCCGCCGCCGAACTCATACACCTTGCCGACCAGGCCGTCGAGGAAGGCGCGGTCGTGGCTGACGATGATGGCGGTGCCGTCGAAGGCACGGATGGCCTCCTTCAGCACGTCCTTGCTGGGCATGTCGAGGTGGTTGGTGGGCTCGTCGAGGATGAGCAGGTTCACGGGCTGGAGCAGCAGGCGAATCATGGCCAGGCGGCTGCGCTCGCCGCCGGAGAGCACCCGCACCCGCTTCTCCGACGTCTCGCCGCCGAACATGAACGCCCCGAGCAGGTCGTTGATTCGCAGCCGCATCTCGCCCGTGGCAACACGGTCGATGGTGTCGTAGACGGTGAGGCTGTCGTCGAGCAGCTGGGCCTCGTTTTGTGCGAAATAGCCTATCTGCACGTTGTGGCCCACCTTGAGCGTGCCGGTGAAGGGAATCTCGCCCATGATGCACTTCACGAGCGTGGACTTTCCCTCGCCGTTGCGCCCGACGAAAGCCACCTTCTCGCCGCGCTTGATGGTCATGTCGACTTCGGAGAAGACGGTGTGGGAGCCATAGGCCTTGCCCACGCCGTCGCAGATGACGGGATAGTCGCCCGACCGGAGGCAGGGGGGAAACTTCAGGTGCATGGCCGAGTTGTCGACCTCGTCCACCTCGACGGGCACCATCTTCGAGAGCTGGCGGATGCGCTGCTGCACCTGCACGGCCTTGGTGGCCTGGTAGCGGAAGCGCTCGATGAAGGCCTTCGTGTCGGCAATCTCCTTCTGCTGGTTCTCCCAGGCGCGGAGCTGCTGCTCACGGCGCTCCTTGCGGAGCACGACGTACTGGTCGTACTTCACGCGGTAGTCCTCCACCCGGCCGCATGTAATCTCAAGGGTGCGGTTGGTGACGTTGTTGATGAACGCGCGGTCGTGGCTCACCAGCACCACCGCCTTGGCGCTCTGCTGCAAGAACTGCTCCAGCCACTGTATGCTCTCGATGTCGAGGTGATTGGTGGGCTCGTCGAGCAGGAGCACGTCGGGCTTGCGCAGCAGAATCTTGGCCAGCTCGATGCGCATGCGCCCTCCGCCCGAGACCGCGCTCGTGGGGCGGTCGAAGTCGGCCCGCCCGCACCCCAGTCCGGTGAGCGTGCGCTCGCTGCCGGCCTCGTAGTTGTCGCCCCCGGGCATGAGGTATCGCTCATGCTCCTGGGTGAAGCGGTCCACCAGCGCGGCATAGCCGGCACTCTCGTAGTCGGTGCGCTCGCCCATCTCGGCCTCCATGCGCCGCAGCTGGGCCTTCAGCGCGGTGATGTCGGCAAAGGCCTTGCGGGCCTCCTCGCGCACGGTGGTGTCGTCCTGCAGCCTCATCACCTGCGGCAGGTAGCCGACGGTGGTGCCCGAGGGGACGGACACCGTGCCCGACGTGGGCTTCTGCTGGCCGCAGAGAATCTTCAGCAGGGTGGACTTGCCGGCCCCGTTCTTGCCCACCAGGGCGATGCGGTCGCGGTCGTTCACCACAAAGCTCACGTCGTGGAAGAGCGGCTTCACGCCAAACTCCACCTTCAGTCCTTCTACCGAAATCATGGTCTTGCTTTCTTTTTAGCTGCAAAGGTAATCATTTTTAGGTGAATAATTCGTATATTTGCAAAGCTAAACAATGAAAATGATGAAAAAACAACTTCTTTGCCTCGTCCTGGGCTTGCTGGGATTCGGCCTCCCCGCCCTTGCCGGCGACCCGCTGCAGGGCAAGCGCATCGGCGTCATCGGCGACAGCTACGTGCGCAACCACCGCAACCCGGTGGAATACACGTGGCACTACAAGTTCGCCCAGAAGCACGGCATGACCTACTTCAACTACGGGCGCAACGGCAACTGCGTGAGCATCGACCTGAAGACGTGGGGGCCGGCCATGTACAAGCGCTACGTGGACATGGCCGACTCGCTCGACTATGTCATCATCATCGCCGGCCACAACGACGCCTCGCGACTGGACTCCATCGGCCTGGACAACTATGCCGACAAAGCCGACCGGCTGCTCAAGGGGCTCAAGGAGAAGTATCCGCGGGCGCAGGTGTTCTGGTTCACGTGCTGGGCAAACGAGAATCCCAACTTCGGCCGCGTAATCAAGGCCACCAAAAAGGTGTGCCGGAAGAACCACGTGGCCTGCTTCGACGCCTCCAGGCAGAAGGTGATACGCGCGCTCGACGACGGATTCCGCGACAAGTACTTCCAGGGCAAGCGCCGCGACCACGCCCATCTGAACAATGCGGGGCACGACCTCTTTCTGCCCGTGGCCGAGAAATTCCTGCTCAAGCACATGAAGTGAGCCCCCGCGCAATTGGGGGCGGGCTGACGCCGCCCGTGGCCCAAGGGAGCATGTTGCTGCAATGATGCCAAGCGGACGCCTGGCACACAAAAACTGGGTGTACCATGAAAGCCATGATACACCCTTACACATATTACAAGGCCATTAGAAGGCCGTGTAACTACTCGGATAGCCGTATAAGAATCATTCCTTGCCCGCGAAGGCGGCAGCCTCGGCGGCTGCAATGACGTCCTCGCGGGAGCCGCCCTCGGCGGCCACCTCGTTGTCTGAGGCATACATGTCGCCTCCGGAGTGGTGGCGCGGGCCGTCCTCATACACCTCCTCCTTGAACACGTTCACATGCTTGTGCCTGTTGGCGGCGGCACCCTTGTGCGAGATGATAAAGTCGTCGGATGCCTCGGTGTCGGGCACGCTCTCTACCGGCTCCTCCTCCATCTTGGTGACATTGGCCTTGGCGGCAAACACGGCGTCGATGAACTGCGGCTCGCGGCGGAGCTTCTGGAGCGTGGCCTTGGACGCCTTCTGCTGGCTCTCCTTCTTGGAATAGCCCTTGCCGACACCGCCGGTGAGTCCCTCCACCTCCACTTCGTAGCAGAAATAGGGGCTCCCGTTCTTGTCCTTCACGTCGTCATGCGACTTGAACTTGACGGTCACCCGGTTCTTCTGACCCCATTCGATGAGCTTGCTCTTGAAGTTCACCTCCTTGAACGCCACCTTGTCGATGTTGATGACCTCTGCCAGGATGCGCTTCTTCATGAATCTCATGCAGGCGCCGTAGCCCCGGTCGAGATAGATGGCCCCCACCAGAGCCTCGAAGGCGTTGCCGCCCACGTAGCTGTTGTGGCTGTTGTTCCGTCCGCTGGACAGAATCAGCTCGTCGAGGCCGAGCTCCTGTGCGAGGCGGTTGAGCGTGTTCCGCTGCACCAGCTTGCTCCTCGTGTTGGTGAGGAATCCCTCGCGCTTTCCCGGGAAATGCTCGTAGACGATGTGGCCGACGATGGCGTCGAGCATGGCGTCGCCTAGAAACTCGAGGCGCTCGTTGTTCACCGGACGACCCTTCTCGTTGCGTCGCATGACGCTCTTGTGCATCAGCGCGAGCTTGTAGTAGCTGATGTCGTGAGGATAGAAACCGATGATGTTGCGTAAAGACAAATAAAGCTCCTTATCCTTTCGGAAGGGGAGCTTTATTCTGTCGATGATGTCACTCAGCATACTTCTTGAATACTACACAGCAGTTGTGGCCCCCAAATCCGAACGTGTTGCTCAGCGCGGCGCGCACGGTGCGCTTCTGCGCCTTGTTGAACGTGAAGTTCAACTGGTAGTCGAGCTCGGGGTCGTCGTCGCCCTCCTCATGGTTGATGGTGGGCGGCACGATGTTGTCGCGCACGCTCAGCACGCACACCATGGCCTCTACGGCTCCGGCAGCACCGAGCAAGTGCCCCGTCATGGACTTGGTGGAAGAAATATTCAGTTTGTAGGCTTGGTCGCCGAAGACATCCTTGATGGCCTTGGCCTCGGAGATGTCGCCCACGTGCGTCGACGTGCCGTGCACGTTGATGTAGTCGATGTCCTCCGGCTTCATGCCGGCGTCGTCGAGAGCGGCCTGCATCACGAGCTTGGCCCCCAGCCCCTCGGGGTGCGAGGAGGTGATGTGGTAGGCGTCGGCGCTCATGCCCGAGCCCACCATTTCGGCGTAGATGCGGGCCCCGCGGGCCTTGGCGTGCTCCAGTTCCTCAAGCACCAGGCACCCGGCTCCCTCGCCCATGACGAATCCGTCGCGGCTGGCGCTGAAGGGGCGCGAGGCGTGCTCGGGGTCGTCGTTGCGCGTGGAGATGGCTTTCATCGAGTTGAATCCGCCCACGCCGCAGGCGCAGATGGCGGCCTCGGCACCACCGCTGACGATGATGTCGGCTTTGCCCAGGCGAATCAGGTTGAAAGCATCGGCCAAGGCGTGGCTCGACGAAGCGCATGCCGACGTGGTGGCATAGTTGGGGCCGTGGAATCCGTATCGGATGGAAATCTGGCCCGCAGCCATGTCGGAAATCATCATCGGAATGAAGAAGGGCGAGAAGAAAGGCCCGCGGTCGATGTTCTGTCCATAGTCGACCACCTCCTTCTCGAAGGTCTTGATTCCGCCGATGCCCACGCCGTAGATGACTCCCACGCGGTTCTTGTCAACGGTGTCAAGGTCGATGCCCGCGTCCTTCACGCCCTCTTCTGCCGAGGCCATGGCCAGCTGGCAGTAGCGGTCCATCTTGCGGGCGTCCTTCCGATCCATGTAGTCCTTGGGATCGAAGCCCTTCACTTCGCAAGCGAATTTGGTCTTGAACTTTTCTGTGTCGAACTGCGTGATGGGAGCCGCGCCGCTCTTCCCGGCCAACAGGTTCTGCCAAGTCTCCTCCGGGGTAAGCCCCAGGGGCGTCACGGCACCCATTCCAGTTACAACTACTCTCTTTAATTCCATTACAAGTGATTGGGTTGCTGTTTACTTGGCGTTATCCTCAATGTACTTGATAGCGTCGCCAACCGTTGCAATCTTCTCGGCCTTGTCATCGGGAATGGAGATGGAGAACTGCTTCTCGAACTCCATGATGAGCTCCACGGTGTCCAGCGAATCGGCACCCAGATCATTGGTGAAGCTTGCCTCGGGCTTCACTTCCGACTCATCAACACCCAGCTTGTCGACGATGATAGACTTTACTTTTTCTTCAATTGCTGACATAATTGTAATGTTTAAAATGGTTTATTATTTATTTCTAAATCTGAAATCGGTTGCAAAGAAACACATTTTTCCGCAATTGAGCAAATTTTTTACTGAAAATTGTCATCCTTGTTGCACAAACCCCCATGATATGTGCAGAAAAATGCGCTTTTTTTCTACTTTTAGTTGCTCATATAGAATAAATTAACTACTTTTGTACATTCATTGATTTAAATCAAATACACAACATCATGACATCATTTAGCCAAGGGGCCAATCGCATTTTCAGACAGGCCATAGACGACTACCACGTGCATGACAACATCAACCAACCCATCAGCAACCCCTATCCCGAGGGGTCGATTGAGCACACGCTCTACCTGAAGAACTGGATTGACACCGTGCAATGGCACTTCGAAGACATCATCAGAGACCCGGCGATTGACCCCGCCGAGGGCATGACCCTGAAGCACCGCATCGACAAGAGCAACCAGGACCGCACCGACCTGGTGGAGCAGATCGACTCTTACTTCCTCTATAAATATAATAAGGTGAAGCCTCTGCCCACAGCCACCATCAACACCGAGAGCCCGGCTTGGGCCATCGACCGGCTCAGCATCCTGGCCTTGAAGATTTACCACATGCAGGAGCAGGCCGCGCGTGCCGACGCCTCGCAGGAGCACCGCGAGAAATGCCAGGCCAAGCTGGACGTGCTCTTGCAGCAGCAGCACGACCTGGGGCTCGCCATCGACCAGTTGCTCGACGACATCGCCGCCGGAAGAAAGTACATGAAGGTGTACCGGCAGATGAAGATGTACAACGACACTGACACCAATCCCGTGCTCTACGGGAAGAAAAACAACTGACACACCCGCCAACCCCTCGCAATCGATGAAAACCGAACATATTCTGATCATCCGGTTCTCGGCCATCGGCGACGTGGCCATGGCCGTGCCCGTGGTGCAGTCGCTGGCACGCCAGTATCCGAATGTGCGCATCACCATGCTCAGCAAGCCCTTCGCCAGGTGTATGTTCGAGAATCTGGCGCCTAACGTGGGATTCATGGAGGCCGACCTCAAGCAGGAATACCGGGGAGTGACGGGGCTCAACGCCCTCTACCGGCGCCTTGTGGCGAAGAACTTCACCGCCGTGGCCGACTTCCACAGCGTGCTCCGCTCGGAATACCTGCGCATGAGGTTCCACCTGGACCAGTACAAGGTGGCCCACATCAACAAGCACCGCGCCGGGCGCAAACTGCTCACGCAGCCCGCCAACAAGGTGCGCCGGCAGCAGCCCACGCCCTTCGACAACTATGCCGACGTGCTCGCCGAGCTCGGCTACCCCGTCAAGGTGGAGTTCAAGTCCATCTTCCCCGACCAGCTGGGGGGCAACCTCCGTCTGCTGCCCCAGGCCATCGGCATGAAGCGGGGCTTCGAGCAGTGGATTGGCGTGGCCCCCTTCGCCGCCCACCGGGGCAAAGTCTATCCCCTGGACAAGATGGAGCGCGTCATCGCCACCACCACCCAGCGCCATCCCTCGTGCCGCATCTTCCTCTTCGGCGGCGGCGGCGAGGAAAAGCAACAGATGGACGAGTGGGTGCGGAAATACAAAAACTGCACCAACGCCTCCTATATGCTGGGCGACCTCTACAAGGAGCTGGTGCTGATGAGCCACCTCGACGTGATGGTGAGCATGGACTCGGCCAACATGCACCTGGCCTCGCTCGTCGGCACGCCCGTGGTGAGCGTGTGGGGGGCCACGCACCCCCTGGCCGGATTCATGGGCTGGGGGCAGAACCCCAAGAACGCCGTGCAGGTGGACTTGGACTGCCGGCCGTGCAGCATCTATGGCAACAAACCGTGCCTCAGGGGCGACTATGCGTGCTTGAACCAGATAGACCCCGGCATGATTCTCGACCGCGTGGAGCTCGTCCTGGGCAGCAAATAGCCGGAAACCAACCAACACAATTCTTGCATCGAAAAAGCGGCAAGGGAGGGGTGCGCCATCATTCCGGCACACCTCTCCCGGGGGCTCGACTTGCGTCGCCGCACGTGCCGCAATGATGTCAAGCGGTCGCTTGACACGTGTGATGCGGTCGCTTGATATGTGTCAAGCATTCGTTTGATATGTGTCAAGCATTCGTTTGACATGTGTGAAGCGGTCGCTTGACATGGAAACGGCGAGCCGGGAAATGATTGACACACCCCTTTGTTTGCGCTAGCCACCGCGCTGCATCCGCCACCAAAGCACTCCTTCCACACCGCCTTCCCGCCGGTTATCCTGGCCCCGACAGGCTCGGGCTGACATTGCCAGTCATTTTTATGGCCCAAAAAGTTGCAGACTTGCAATCTTTTTATTATATTTGCCGATGTGAACCTTACCCGTGCGGACGATGCCGCACGCTGCTTTCCGCCTGAAACGCAAACCAACCGACCGACCCGCTATGACCAGAACCATGAAAAAGACAGGCCGCGACACAGGCCGAAGACCCCTGCGCCTGACCCTCTGCATACTGCTCCTGCTGCTGACAAGCCTGCAGGCCAGGGCGCAGATGGACCTCAACTACATCTACATCTTCGACTGCACCACGTCGATGAAGGGCTTTGGCGGAGCCCCCGACATCTGGGTCAAGGCCAAAGCCTTCCTCAAGGACGACATTGCCAAGAAGCCCGGCAACGCCTCCATCACCATCATCCCCTTCCAGCACAAGTGCTACACGCCCCTCACCTTTGCCACCAAGGACGACGTGAAGTGGGGCGGCGTGGAGAAGCAGCTCGACGAACTTGTCGACACGAAAACGCGCACCAACATCGTCGACGCCTGGCAGAAGGGCATGCAGTCGGTCAACCCCAACGCCTACAACATCGTCTACCTGCTCACCGACGGCATAGACAACCACATCAGCGGCCGCGACTGCGTGGACGACCTCTGCCAGCTCATCCGACAGTCGTGCGGCAAGAAGGAGAACATGCAGCTGCTCTACGTCAAGCTGACACAGTTCGCCCGCGACCCGCGCATCAACGCGGCCATTGCCTCGTGCCCCGACTTCTCCACAATCGACGGCATTTCGCCCAACCTAGTGCTCATCGGCAAGCGGTCGTTCCGCATGAACGCCCGCGACGGCAGCACCGAGGTCGCCATTCCCGTGTCCGACAATAATCCCTTCCCCGTCAGCGCCCGCACCGACAGCCGGCTGTTCCGCGTGCAGGTGGCTGGCGGCCAGGCCACCGATGGTGTCATCCGGCTCCGCGTCACGCGCGCCGTCGACTCTGGGCGGCTCGGCTCCCTTCCCCAGCGCCTCGACTTCCACATCACGCTCTCGGCCCCCAAGGCGAAGGCGTGGATTGTGAACCCCGACATCAGCGCCGAGGTGGTGAACAAGCCCGAGAGGACGCTCACCCTGGCCGGCAACACCAGCGGCGGCGACATGGGCCGCGCCGGCTATTACGGAGCCTTCCTCTTTGTCGGCGAGAGCGGGCCCAGCCCCATCGGCTGCGACTTGCAGCCCCGCTTCAACGCCGACGCCGCCAGGGCGGGAGCCACGGCCACCTTCAAGGTGACGTCGGACGCCAAGGCCGACAACGACTACCGGGTGCTCGTCAACGGCCGGGAAGCCCCCGACCGCACCTTCACCCTCAAGCCCGGACAGAAGGCGGCGCTCACGATACAATTCCTGAAGCAGGCCGCCGAGGGCAAGCGCCACTTCGTGGTGAAGCCCGTAGGCTGGCAGCAACTCGACAAAGTGAACGGCGAGGAGCCCGAAAACTTCAAGTTCGTGCCCTACGGCAGATACTCCGTCAGCATGAACCCCTTGAAGAAGGGCCTCATCGCGCTGGGCCTCATCGTGGCCGGCGCACTCATCCTCTGGTTCGGCGTGCTGAGGCGGATGCTCTTCCCCACCTTCAGCGGCGTACACAGCT
>CAZVWX010000008.1:0-15585 GCA_964631105.1 uncultured Prevotella sp.
CATCCCCCTGCGCCATGTGCTCTGCCTGGCGGGCGCGGCGCTGCTCGGCGTGGTGTTCAACCAGTGCCTCTTCACCATCGGCCTGAGCTTCACGTCGCCCGTCAACTCCAGCATCGTGACCACGTCGATGCCCATCTTCGCCATGATTCTGTCGTTCTTCATCCTGAAGGAGCCCATCACGTGGATGAAGGCCGGGGGCGTGGCCGTGGGCTGCGCGGGAGCGGTGTTCCTGATTCTGTCGAGCGCCCAGGCCGGGGGGCGCGCGGGCAACATCTGGGGCGACTTGATGTGCGTGGGGGCGCAGTTCTCGTTCGCACTCTACCTGGCCTTGTTCAATCCCTTGATTAAGAAATACCATGTGGTGACCATCAACAAGTGGATGTTCGCCTGGTCGAGCCTCTTCATCCTGCCCTTCACCGCGGGCCATCTGTCCGGCATCTCGTGGGCCGGGGTGGCGGGCAAGACCTGGGCCGAGGTGGCCTTCGTAGTGGTGCTGGGCACCTTCCTGAGCTATCTGCTCGCCGTGGAGGGGCAGCGCGTGCTGAGGCCGACGGTGGTGAGCGTGTACAACTACGTGCAGCCCATCGTGGCGGTATCGGTGAGCGTGGCCACGGGCCTGGGCGTGTTCACCGTCAGCCACGCCGTAGCGGTCCTGCTGGTCTTCACGGGGGTGTGGATGGTCGTCAAGAGCAAGTCGAAGCGCGACTTGCAGGCCCGGGCTGCATCCGGAGAACAAAAATGAACCGGAAATCGTTTTGCATTGTCTTCGGTTTGCATTACCTTTGCAAAGCAAAAGGATTTCAAAAAAAGCATCAAAAGCATTGGACAGAACATTTCACCGACGATTCACCCTGGCTGCCAAGAGCGGCATTGTCGTTTTCTCCCTGCTGGCGTTCTACTTCTTCTGGACGATGAAGGCCGTCGTCGGGCTGCTGCTCGTCATCGTCATCGTGGGCATGATCGACCGCGTGATGCACACCACCTACACCTTCAAGCGCGTGAAGCCCATCGACAGGGAGGGCGAGTTTGAGTTTCTCATCATCAGCAAGGGGCGCTTCTCGCGCAACGAGAACATCCCCGTGGCCGAGATTGTGCAGGTGAGGCGCATGCACACGGCCCTGCATACGGGCCGCTATCTGCTCATCACCTATGGCCCCGGCAACGTGACGGGCGTGCAGCCCGACGACGAGGAGGCCTTCGTCAGGGAGCTGGAAGAAAGGAAGAAGAGATGAAGCAGCCGCGCTATTTCCTCTTATGGATGCTCTGCCTTTGCGTCCTCCCGCTATGGGCGCAGAGCGAGGACGGCGTGTCCGACGACGGCGACCGCGAGGAACTGGCCGACACGGCGGCCATCGACACGGCGGCCATCGACTCCGTGGCCATCGACTCGATAGCCCGCCTGCCATGGCCCCAGTCGGTGCAGATGCATTTGGGCAAGCTGCTCGAAGGCCGGATGTTCGAGACCTCGCAGGTGGGCGTCATGGTGTGGGACCTGGACGCCGACTCGTGCATCTTCGCCCGCAACGAGCGGCAGACGATGCGGCCCGCCTCGTGCATGAAACTGGTCACGGCCATCACGGCCATCGACAGGCTGGGAGGCTCCTACCAGTTCAAGACGCAACTGAAGTACACCGGCACCATCGAGAACGGCGTGCTTACGGGCGACGTCTATTGCGTCGGCGGGATGGATCCCCGGTTCAACAGCGACGACATGCGGGCCTTTGCAACGAGCCTGAAGGAGATGGGCGTCGACACCATCCGCGGCAGCATCTATGCCGACAAGAGCATGAAGGACGACGACGCCTACGGCGAAGGCTGGTGCTGGGACGACGACAACCCCAAGCTCACGCCCCTGCTCGTCTCCGGCAAGGACCAGTTCATGGACCGGTTCCTGTCGATGCTCCGCGCCGACAGCATCGTGTTCTCGGCGTTCAACACGGGCACGCGCCGCTGTCCGGCCGGCGCCTTCACCGTCTGCACACGCTTCCACACGATGGACCAGGTGCTCTCGCGGATGCTCAAGGAGAGCAACAACCTCTATGCCGAGTCGATGTACTACCAGATTGCGGCCTCGACGGGGAGCCACCCCGCCACGGCCCGCAGCGCCCGGGCGGTGGAGCGGCAGCTCGTCGGCCGCATCGGCCTCGACGCGTCGCGCTATAAGTTCGCCGACGGCTCGGGGCTCTCCCTTTACAACTATGTCAGTGCGGAACTGCTGGTGCGGCTGCTGCGCTACGCGTGGCGCAACGAGAACATCTACGCCCAGCTCATGCCCGCCCTGCCCATCGCCGGCGTCGACGGCACACTGAAGAAGCGCATGCAAGGCTCCTTCACCAGCGGCAACGTGCGCGCCAAGACCGGAACGCTCACGGGCGTCATCTCGCTCGCGGGCTACTGCAAGGCCGCCAACGGGCACATGCTGTGCTTTGCCATGATAAACCAAGGCGTCATGCACGCCCGCAACGCCCGCACCTTCCAGGATCGCGCGTGCGAGGCGTTGTGCAAACCCTAGCGAAACAATACGACGAGTATGGAAACCATCAGAATCTTTGTGGAGAAGCTTATCGGGCTCACGGGCCTTCACGGGCCGGTGGTGCCCGTGCTGCGCCATATACTCCTCATCCTTGTCGCCGTCCTGCTGGCCTGGCTGGCGCGGTGGATTTGCGTGCGGGCCCTGGTCCCGCTGGTGCGCAAGCTCATAGGGCACACCGAGGCCACGTGGGACGACGTGCTCTTCAACGACCGCGTGCTCCTCTCGGCCTGCAACATCGTGCCCGCCGTGGTGGTGTGGAAGCTGCTGCCGCTAGTGTTCTATCAGTTCCCGCTCGTGCGCGAGCTGCTCGAAAGGGCCACCGCCATCTACATCACCATCATGAGCGTGCGCACGCTGCTGGCCCTGGCCGACTCGTTCAACCTGCTCGACATGAAGTCGAAGCACTCCACGTCGGCCCAGCAATACCTGAAGTCGTTTTGCGGCGTGCTGAAGATTCTGCTGGTCTTCGTGGCGACCATCGTCGTCGTGGCCATCGTCATCAACAAGAGCCCGCTCACGCTCTTCGCCGGGCTCGGCGCCACCTCGGCCGTGCTCATGCTCGTCTTCAAGGACACCATCGAGGGACTTGTGGCCGGCATACGCCTCACGTCGAACGACATGCTCCACCGGGGCGACTGGATTACCGTGCCCGGAACACAAGTCAACGGCATCGTGCGCGACATCACGCTCACGACGGTGAAGGTGCAGAACTTCGACAACACCATCATCACCATCAGTCCGAAGACCCTGGTCAACGGCACCTTCCAGAACTGGATTGGCATGCAGCGCGGCGGCGGCCGGCGCGTGCAGCGTGTGGTCTACTTCGACATCAAGACCATCGCCTTTGCCGATGAGGCGCAGACAGAGACCAACATCGGGCGATTCCGCAAGGACATGGAGCGGTGGCTGGCCCAGCGCGACGACGTGAACAGCCAGATGACGGTCATGGTGAGGCAGCTGGAGGCCACGCAGTGTGGCGTCCCGCTGGAGTTCTACTTCTTCCTGAAGCAGAAGGAGTGGAAGGCATACGAGGAGCATCTGGCCGACATCATGGAGTATGTCTACGCCAAGGCTCCCGAATACAACATCAAGGTGTATGAGCAATATCCGGAACAATAGGCTGATGTGTGGTCTGCTGGCGCTCGCCGGCGCCTGGGCGGCAATCCCCGCACGCGCCGGCGAGCCGCGAATCGCCTCGTGGAACCGTGTCGAGGTGACCGTCGCCGAGGGGTCGGCGCCGTCACTGCCCTATCGGCTTTGGGTGGACTATGCCGACGGCACGGGCGAGTTCAGGCAGGTGAAGTGGATGAACTATCCCCTGCCGGCCGAACAGGCCGAGACGCGTGTCAAGGCGGGCCGGCAGTATGCCGTCGACGGCTATATCCTCGGCGACGACTCCACGGCCTACGGCTTTCCCGTCACGGCCACGGTGCGCGTCGTCGCCCGTGCCCCCGGATGCCCCGCCCCCAAGCCCGTGGCCGAGCCCCTGCCCTTGGGCGACGTCAGCCTCATTGGCCAGAACCGGCTCACCCGCAACCGCGACATCGACATCGACAACCTGCTCAGCATCCCGGTCAGACAGATGCTTTACAACTACCGCGACACCTACGGACTGCCCACCGAGGGCTATCCCGTGGCCGACGGATGGGACTCGCCCACAACCAAACTGAAAGGCCACGGCACGGGGCACTATCTCTCGGCCCTGGCCCTGGCCTACGCCTCCTGTCCCGACAGGGCGAGGCGGCGGGAGCTGAGGCGGCGCATCAGGCTGATGGTGGACGAGATGCGCCGCTGCCAGGAGCGCACGTTCGTCTACGACAACCGACTGCACCGCTACCGGGAGGCCCGCGACCTGGCGCCGGAGGCCGAGCTCGACACGATGGGCGGCAGCTGGAGCGACTTCGACCGCTACAAGCAAGACTACCGGAACTATGGCTACGGCTACATGAACGCCATTCCGGCCCAGCACTGCGCCTTGATAGAACGCTATGCGCCTTACAACAACGACTCGGGCGTGTGGGCCCCCTACTACACGGTGCACAAGCAGCTGGCCGGACTCATCGACGTGGCCAGCCTTGTCGACGACGCCGCCATCGCCCGCAAGGCCCTGCGCATAGCCACTGACATGGGCCTTTGGGTGTGGAACAGGATGCACTACCGCACGTGGGTCCAGACCGACGGCACCCGGCAGGAGCGCCGCCGGCGCCCGGGCAACCGCTACGAGATGTGGAACATGTACATCGCCGGCGAGGTGGGCGGCATGCAGGAAGTGCTTGCACGGCTGTCCGAGCTGACGGCCGACAGCATGGAGCGCGCACGCCTGCTGGAGGCCGCGGCCTGCTTCGACGCACCAGCCTTCTATGACCCGCTGGCCCACAACGTGGACGCCATCCGCAACCGGCACGCCAACCAGCACATACCCATGACCATCGGGGCTCTGCGCCTCTTCCGCGACACGGGGCGGGAGGACTACTACCGCGTCGCCGCCAACTTCTGGAACCTCGTGCAGGGGCGTTACCGCTACGCCACGGGCGGGGTGGGCAACGGCGAAATGTTCCGCGAGCCCTACCGACAGACGGTGAGCATGGCCACCAACGCGTCGGGACCCAACATCAACGAGACGTGCTGCGCCTACAACCTGGCCAAGCTCACGCGCGACCTGAACGGCTACCATCCCAACGACGCTCGCCTGATGGACTACTACGAGCGCGTGCTCTACAACCAGATTGTCGGCTCGCTGCGCCCGCGGGATTACGCCGTCGTCTACCAGTATGCCGTCGGACTGGACGCAAGCAAGGAGTGGGGCAACGAGACCCCCCAGTCGTCGTGCTGCGGCGGCACGGGTGCCGAGAACCACGTGCGCTACCAGGAGGCAGCCTATTTCGCCGGGGCCGACACGCTGTGGGTGGCCCTCTATCTGCCCACCCGCGCCCACTGGCGGTCGGCGGGGGTGCGCTTCTCGCAGCAGTGCGACTGGCCCGCCCGGCGGTCGGTCATCAGGATGGAGCAGGGCCGCGCCGCGTTCACCATGAAGCTGCGCGTGCCCTACTGGGCCACCAGCGGCTTCGCCGTCCGCCTCAACGGGCGGGCGGTCGGCGCGTCCTGCCGCCCAGGCAGCTATGTGGAGATTCCCCGCCGGAAGTGGCATGCGGGCGACAGCATTGAAATCGTGATGCCGTTCGCCCCCCATGTCGACTATGCTCCCGACAAGATGGACATTGCCGGCGGCAAGGCCTACGCCCCCCTGTGGGCCGGAGCCCTCATGCGCGGCCCGCTGGTGATGGCGGCGCAGGGGCCGGCATCCTGGGACGAGGCCACGCTGCACACCCCGGCCGACACCGCGCGGTGGCGGTGGGTGGCCGACTACGACGCCGACCGACACGTCACCCACTACTTCCGCATGGGCGCGGCGGTGCGCAATGCGGCCTATGCCGACACCACGAGCGTGAGCGAGCTGATGGACGAGGCGCGGCGGCGCATCCGTGCGCAACAGGCGTGGGAGGCCATGACGGTGAAGGTGCCGGCCGACGCGCCATGGACTCCGCAAAGCTGGAGCCGCATGAAGGCGGCCTACGACTCGCTGCTCGTGGCCCGCACGGCCGGCGACGGGGTGGCCGCACGCACCAGCGAGCTGAACGCCGCGCTGGCCATGATGCGCCCGGGCAACCTGGCCGACCTGGCCGATCTGGCCCCCTTGCAGTCGCTGACAAGCCGCGCCGAGGGCCTCCAGGCCGACGAACAGCTGGCCGGAGCCTTGGACTATGCGCGGATGGTGACCGACTATGTGCGCAACGGCAGCGGCACCAAGGACCTCATCAGGCGTGCCGCCAAGCGGCTCAGCGAGGCCATGGACCGTGTGGAGGGAAAGGGAGACTGATGGGAGACGCTTTCGTTACGTCGTTGCTGAGGTGGTTCGACAGCCATGGCCGTGACTTGCCGTGGCGCCACACCACCGACCCCTACGCCATCTGGCTCAGCGAAGTCATCCTGCAACAGACGCGCATAGCCCAGGGCACCGACTACTGGTGGCGCTTCATGCGCCGCTGGCCCACCGTGGCCGACCTGGCCGCGGCCACCGAAGACGAGGTGCTGCGCATGTGGCAGGGACTGGGCTACTACTCCCGCGCACGCCATCTGCACGCGGCGGCCCGCCAGATTGTCGCGGCGGGTGGCTTCCCCACGGCCTACGACGACATCAGGCGGCTGCAGGGCGTGGGCGACTACACCGCCGCCGCCATCGCCTCGTTTGCCTACGGGCAGCCACGCGCCGTCGTCGACGGCAACGTCTACCGCGTGCTCGCGCGTTACGAGGGCGTCGACACGCCCATCAATTCCACCCCGGGGCGCCATCTCTTCGCGGCCCTCGCGCAACAGCATATGGACTCGATGGGCCGCGCGGGCGAGGTCTGCGGACGCTACAACCAGGCCATCATGGACTTCGGGGCCTTGCAGTGCACGCCCCAGTCGGCGCCCTGCCTCGTCTGCCCGCTGGCCGAGACCTGCGTGGCGTGCCGCACGGGGCGCGTGGGTGCCCTGCCCGTGAAGCTGAAGACCGTCCGGGTGAAGCCGCGCTACATGGCCTATATATATATAAGGTGGAACGCGATGGTGGCCTTCCACCAGCGCGGGAGCGGCGACATCTGGCAAGGCCTGTGGGAACCCGTGTGCGAGGAATATCCCACACAGGAGGCCCTGGAGGCGCGGCGCGGCGCGGGGCGGCTGCTCCGCCGGCATGTGAGGCACGTGCTCACCCACCGCGTCATCATGGCCGACTTCTATCTCGACGAGCGCACCTCGCAGCCACCTCTGCCCGAAGGCTACACATGGATAGCCGAGGCCGACCTGGACCGCTACGCGCTGCCCCGCCTTGTGGAGATGCTCGTCGGCGCGGTGAAGGGGGAGGACGGGGACTGAGAAGACAAGTCCGCCGCGCCACGCCGCGTGGCCGGAGAAAAAGGAAAAGAAAGAAAGGAGAACAAACCATCATGCCAAGACAGACCGCCGCCCCAGGCCGCTGGGCCTATCATGCCATCGCCCTCTTCGTGGTCCTGGTGTGGGGCGCCACCTTCGTCAACTCCAAGATACTCATCCAGCACGGCTTGCAGGTTCACGAGATTTTCGCCATCCGCTTCCTGCTGGCCTATGTCTGCATCTGGTTTCTTCCGCCCCACCGGCTGTGGTCTGACAGCTGGCGCGACGAGCTGCGCATGGTGCTGCTCGGGCTCACCGGCGGCTCGCTCTACTTTGTCACCGAGAACATGGCCGTGCGCATCGATTACGTCAGCAACGTGTCGTTCATTGTCTGCACGGCCCCGCTGCTCACCACGCTGCTGTCCCTCGTCTTCGTGCGCGGCATGCGCCCCACGCCGCGCCTTCTGGGCGGCTCGCTGCTCGCCCTGGTGGGCGTGGCCCTGGTGGTCTTCAATGGCCGGTTCGTGCTGCGCCTCAATCCCCTGGGCGACGCGCTGGCCCTTGCCGCTGCGCTGTGCTGGGCCGTCTACAGCCTGCTGATGCGCGGCGTGGCCCGCTACAGCGCCGTGTTTGTCACGCGCAAGGTCTTCGCCTACGGCCTGCTCACGGCGCTCCCCCTCTTCTGGTTCCATCCCTGGCAGGCGCCGGTCGGGCTGCTGCTGCAGCCCGTCGTGGCGGCCAACCTGCTCTTTCTCGGCCTGCTGGCCAGCTTTGCGTGCTTCGCCTTGTGGAGCCTGGCCATCAAGAAGATAGGCGTGGTGAGCACGTCCAATTATGTCTATCTGAATCCCGTCACCACCGTCGTGGCCGGTGCGCTCATCCTCGACGAGCCCATGACGGCCGTGGCCTTCGTCGGCTCGGCCCTCATCCTGGGCGGCGTCATCCTGGCCAACGCGCGGCACTGAGCCCCCTACGCCCTCTTGGGATTCTTCGGGAACCACCCTTTCTCCACCCGCTTCTTCTGCTCGAAGAGCTCGCCGATGCCCCAGAGGGCCGACGCGCCGAACACGCCCACGAGTGCCGACACCACCGTGTCGGCGATGCACAGGCTGCCGCCGACGCAGACGACACCCACCACGAGGTAGACCCACCACGGCTTCGTGCCGAAATAGTATTCGGTTTTGATGACGATGGGGTGCCATATGCCGATGATGACAAAGGTGGCGGCGGCGAGGAGGAATCCTGTGAAGTGCATTGCTTTCCGTTTTGTTTTCTGGTTTTCGTCTGCAAAGGTAGTGCAAACGGGAGGAAAGAGCAAGAAAAGTTCTTCTTTTCTTCACACATGCCCCGCTCCTGGCGCGGCCTTCCTCACGTCGCCCAGGACCCGCGACCCGCACACACAAAGCCGTGGGGGCGTGCCGGAGGGATGTCTTGTCTGCATCCATCCGGCACGCCCCCATGACTTCTGGCGGTGGCTTGCGCCCGGGCGAGCCTACCGGCTCACGTATTTCTTTCCGTTGATGATGACGATGCCGCGGTAGCCCTGGCCCACGCGTTGCCCGGCCAGGTTGTAGATGGCCACGTTGCCCCTCGCCGGCTGTGCCGGGGCGATGGCACTGATGGCCGTGGCCAGCGGCGTGCCGTCGATGTAGGAGCCCTCGTTCACGAAGAAGAGCGTGAGCTGGTCCGGCTTGTCGGCCAGTGTCTTCGTGTAGGAGTAGTGGTAGGTCTTCGAGCCGTCGGCGGTGGTGATGGTCGACGTCATGGTGAACACGCCGTCGGCGGTGTAGCTCACGGTCATGTCGACCAGCGAGCCGTCCATGTCGGCCGTGAACGTCGACCAGTCGAAGTCGCTCGCGCATCCCGTGTTGCTGAACGTGGTGTTGTCCCAGTTGTCGCATCTCACGCCGAAGTACTCCGTGTAGTTGGCTCCCCCGTGGGTGGTGCTGGCCCCGTAGAGGCACCAGTTCTTGTAGTTGGCCTCGCGGTTGGAGTAGTTGTAGAAGCGGAAGTGGGCCGTGGAGCCCTGTGCCAGGGTGTAGTCCTGCGTGGAGAAGTTCGACCACCACTCGGCCGTGGTGTTCTTCTGCGTGGAGACGGGGTAGATGGTGGTGTCGGTCGTGGAGCCCGTTCCCACGGTGACGAGGTAGGAGCGGGTGTATGCGTAGCCGTCCTTGGCCACCGTCATGGTGAGCGTGGCCTGCCCGTCGTGTCCCAGGGTGCCGTCGGCCCCCACCACGCCGGCGTCGCTCGTGGTCCATGTCACCGTGGCCCCGAGGTATCCCTTTGTGGGCAGCGACACCGCCTCGTCCAGGGTCTGCCCGTCGGCGACGGGCACGGTGGTCTTGTCCAGCGTGTATTTGATGGCGGCGCGGGCCGGGGCCTTGCTGGCCCACACCTCCTGCTGCCTTGTGAAGCTGTTCTGCCCAATGGTGAGCGAGCCGCTGTCGTCGCTGAGGGCGGCGATGCAGAGCGCCTGGATGTTGGTGTAGTCGATGTGCTGCCTCACCAGCGCCCCCTTGTAGTCCACGCCGCCCAGGGTGAGCGTGATGTAGTCGGTGCCCGCCTTGCGCGTCCACTTCCCCGACAGAGCGGCGGTGGCCCCACTCACCGACCCGTCGGCGGCGAGGGTGATGGTGGCCGGCAGCTCGTAGTCGCTGGTGGTCGTGCCGCCCTCCGAGCCGATGGGCTGGTTGTACTGGTGGCGCACGAGCTGGTAGTCGCCGGGGATGTCGGCGTCGTCCACGGATGCCCGCTGGGCGATGGAGTCGTTGGTCACCGTCTCGCCGTTGAACTCATAGGGTGCGGCCATGAGCCATCCGTCCTCGTTGAGCAGGAGCTGGTGCACGCGCACCTGGTGGCCGTAGGTGCCGTCGTTGAACTTGGTGTGGTAGACCACGAAGCTGCGCCCCTTGTTGTCGGTGAAGGCCGAGTTGTGCCCCTGCGCCACCTCGCCGTAGGGCATGGTGTCCCACTGGTAGCCGTCCATGAGCAGCACGCCCCGGTTGTCGGTGGCCCGCTGGCCGTAGTTCATGCGGTAGCTGGTGTAGACGGCCGGCGTGCCGTAGGTGTCCACGTAGGGGCCGTCGGGCTTGTCGGCGCGGAACACGCGCATCTGGTAGCCCTCGTTGGGGTTCAGTCCGCCGTAGCTCATGAAGAGGAACCAGTGCGAGCCAATCTTCTCGATGTAGCTGCCCTCGCCCGAGACATAGTAGCCGCCGGCAATCTTCTTGCCGAAGTAGGGGTCGGAGGTGCAGCGTGCGCTGGCGGCGGCGGGCGTGGCCGTGGCTCCGTTGATTTCGTAGGGATAGGTGTAGGTGTAGTCGCGCAGTCCCGTCTCGCCGTCGAGGCGGAGCAGGAAGATGCCCCCCGACCACGAGCCGTAGCTCATCCAGAGGTTGTCGTCGTCGTCATAGAACACGCAGGGGTCGATGCAGTTGGGCCAGTAGGTGCCCCAGCTCGAGCCCGTGTTGTAGCGCAGGGGCAGCGACCCCGCCCCCGTGGCGATGGCCAGGTCGGTGTGCTTCCAGTCGGCGGCCGCGCCGAAGCCGTTGTGCTCGGTGGTGCCCTGGAATCCCGAGAACACCACGGGGCCCTGGTAGACCCACGGGCCGCGCGGGCTTGCCGAGGTGAGGAGCACGATGGACGAGCACCAGCTGTCGCCGTTGAGCGACATGTAGAGGCACCACTTCCCCATCTTCTTGTTGTAGATGATGTCGGGGGCCCACTGCATGCCTTGCACGGTGTTGCCCTTGGCCTGCCAGGCGTGGGCGTCGAAGTTGCCGAAGTCGACCACCTCGCCCTGGTAGTTCTTCACCCTCGTCACGGCGTGCGTGCTGTAGGCCTCGCTCCAGTTGATGCGGTTGCCGGCGGTGTCGGCGAAGAGGCTGTTGGCCGTGCCCGTGCTCTCCTCGCCCACGCCGAAGGTGGACCAGTTCTGGTAGTTGCTGCGCTGGGTGGTGACGCCGCGCCCCAGGTGGGAGCCGTAGATGTAGTAGTAGGGATAGGAGGGGCGGGTGATGCTGTCGACCACAACGGACGGGTCGTGCACGGAGACGCGCATGGAGTAGCTCCGCGTGCTGTAGGCCTGGCTCAGGTCGGTGTCGGTCAGCGGCGTCTGCGCGGCGGCCGTGGTGGCGGCCAGGGCCAGCAGTGCTGCCGGAAGGAAAGGTAGTCTCATATTTCTCTAATCGTCTGAAGGTTTTTGTTGTTCCGCTTGGTGTGGAATGAATTCCTTTGCAAATATACAAAGAATTGGCTGAACAAGAGGTGGACAAAACAAGGAATATGTTGAAAAAACCATTTTTTCTTCTTTTTTTTAACGATGTTTTCATTCTTTCCGCCCCCGCACCCCACCCCCGCGCCCCGTGGCGTGGCCTTGTTGCGGGTGAGCGCGTCCGTCCCAGCTGTCCGCCGTGGCCGGGGAAGGGCGTCGCCCGCCGGGCCCAACCTGGGGACTCATGCCAGGCAAGGGGCGGGGGCCAAAGCACGGGCTGCCAACCGCCTACTCCCTTTTGGAGAACGAATTAAAGATCGGGAAGACAGCATAACCGAACTTGCGGCGACCGCCGCCCGATTGCGCGGCGACCGCCACACAATCGCATGGCGGCCGTCACGCGATTCCATGACGACCGCCACAGAATGCAGCTTGACGCTTGCCGGGGTGCAGTTTGACGCTTGCCGGGGTGCAGCAAGGCGCACAAGGCATGTCATGAACCATCCCGGCAGGATAAGGAACGCGCCCGACGGGCACCGGGCGGAACGGGCTTGCGGAGCATGAATCAAGACTATTTTTTGTTTTTTAATCTTTATTCTCTTGGCATTGTCTGTACTTTCCATTAACTTTGCAATCAAAATAAACCTTTAAGCATAAACGGATATGAAGAATCTGAAGTTAACGGCTGTCGGCCTGTCCATGCTGATGCTCGCCGGCTGCGCCACGAACCAGGGCAACGGCACCATCATCGGGGCCGGCGGCGGGGCCGTGCTGGGCGGCATCATCGGCAACATCATCGGCAAGGACACCAAGGGCACCATGATTGGGGCCGCCATCGGCGGGGCCATCGGCGCCGGAGCCGGCACGCTCATCGGCCGCCACATGGACAAGGTGAAGGCCGAGGTGGAGCAGCAGGTGAGCAACGCCAAGGTGGAGGAGGTGACCGACGCCAACGGCCTGAGCGCCGTGAAGGTGACCTTCGACAGCGGCCTGCAGTTCGACCTGAGCAAGAGCACGCTGAAGAGCGCCGCCCAGAGCGACCTGACGAAGTTTGCCAAGGTGCTGAAGAACGACTCGCAGCTCTCCGTCGACATCAAGGGCTACACCGACGCCACGGGCGGCGACAAGATCAACCTGCCGCTGAGCCGTGACCGCGCCGCCGCCGTGGCCAACTACCTGGTGTCGCAGGGCGTGGCCCAGAGCCAGTTCAAGAACGTGGCGGGCTATGGCAGCCAGGACCCCATCGTCGACCAGGAGGTGGCTCCGCAGAACCGCCGCGTGGAGGTGTACCTCTATGCCTCGGAAGCCATGATCAACTCGGCCAACAACGGCACGCTGCAGTGATAGCACGGGTCCTGAGAATCATACGCTGGATGGTGGTGTTGTTCTTCAGCACCACCATCCTTGCTGTTGTGGCCTACCGCTTCGCGCCCGTGCTCGTGACGCCACTCATGGTGATACGCTGCTTTGAGCAGGTGGCCGCCGGCGAGCGGCCCAGGCTGCACCACCACTGGGTGCGCCTCAACGAGATGTCGCCCCACCTGCCCGTGGCCGTCATGGCCAGCGAGGACCAGCGGTTCCTGCTCCACCACGGCTTCGACCTGCACGCCATAGAGAGCGCCGCGCGGCACAACGCCCGCGGCGGCCGCACCCACGGCGCCAGCACCATCAGCCAGCAGACGGCCAAGAACGTCTTCCTGTGGCCCGGCCGGTCGTGGACGCGCAAGGGCTTCGAGGCCTACTTCACCTTCCTCATCGAGACCATGTGGAGCAAGCAGCGCATCATGGAGGTGTATCTGAACTCCATCGAGATGGGCGACGGCATCTATGGAGCCGACGCCGTGGCCGAGCGGCACTTCGGCAAGAAGGCGCGCGACCTCTTCCGCGACGAGTGCGCCCTCATCGCCGCCACGCTGCCCAACCCGCGGAAGATGGACTCGGCGCACCCGAGCCCCTACGTGCGCAAGCGGCAAAGACAGATAGAACACGAAATGCGCTTCATCCCGTCGTTCCCCAAGGAGGGCGAGGACGTCGACAAGAGCACCGTCGTGGGTGGAGCCTACAAACACTGAACCCGACATGAACGACAACCAACTCCTGGCCGAGCTCAACGACGCGCAACGCCAGGCCGTGACCTATGTGGACGGCCCCTCGCTGGTGATTGCCGGCGCGGGGTCGGGAAAGACACGCGTGCTGACCTACAAGATAGCCTACCTGCTCGACCGGGGCATGGCGCCCTGGCGCATCATGGCCCTCACCTTCACCAACAAGGCGGCCAACGAGATGAAGGAGCGCGTGGGCCGCCTCGTGGGCGAGAGCCTCGCCGCCCAGCTGCGCATGGGAACCTTCCACTCGGTGTTCTCGCGCATCCTCAGGGTGGAGGCCCAGGCCATCGGCTTCAGCTCCAACTTCACCATCTACGACGAGGCCGACTCCCGGTCGCTCATCAAGACGGTGGTGAAGTCGATGGGCCTGGACGAGAAAGCCTACCGCCCGGCGGCGGTGCACGCGAGAATATCGCGGGCCAAGAACAACCTGGTGACGGCCGCCGGATACCAGGCCGACCACGACCTGGCCCTGCAGGACGCGAGGGCGCAGATGCCTGAGCTGGGGCGGGTGTTCGCGGCCTACACCGAACGGTGCCGCAAGGCCAACGCCATGGACTTCGACGACCTGCTCGTGCTCACCTACGAGCTCTTCCGCGACCACCCCGACATCAGGCGGAAATACGCCGAGAGGTTCGACTACGTCCTCGTCGACGAGTACCAGGACACCAACTATGCCCAGCAGTGCATCGTGCTGCAGCTCACGGGCGAGAAGCAGCGGGTGTGCGCCGTGGGCGACGACTCGCAGAGCATCTACAGCTTCCGCGGGGCCAACATCGACAACATCCTCGGGTTCACCCGCCATTACGACAACGCGAGGCTCTTCAAGCTGGAGCGGAACTACCGCTCGACGCAGACCATCGTGGAGGCGGCCAACAGTCTGATCAAGCACAACCGCCGCCAGATACCCAAGGACGTGTACTCGAAGAACGAGCGGGGGGCGAAAATCGTGTGCAGGCGGCTGGCCAGCGACAGGGAGGAGGCGGTGGCGGTGTGCCGCGAGATGAAGCGGCTGCGCGGGCGCGAGCACGGGCGGTGGAGCGACTTCGCCATCCTCTACCGCACCAACGCGCAGAGCCGGAGCTTCGAGGAGGAGATGAACCGCCAGGCCATGCCCTACCGCATCTACGGGGGCATGAGCTTCTACCAGCGCAAGGAAATCAAGGACATCATCGCCTACTTCCGCCTCGTGGTGAACCCCGACGACGAGGAGGCCTTCCGCCGCATCGTCAACTATCCGGCACGGGGCATCGGCCAGACCACCGTGGCACGCATCGGCGAAGCGGCGGCCCGCCACGGGGTGAGCCTGTGGCGCGTGGCCTGCGAGACGCAAGCCTACGCGCCAGAAGTCAACCGGGGCACGACGGCCAAGCTCACGGCCTTCACCGGCCTGATGAAGGGGTTCATGGCCAAGGCCGGCACGGAGGACGCCTTCGCCCTGGGGCAGGACATCATCAAGGCGAGCGGCATCAGCGCCGACCTCTTCTCGGGCACCGACACCGAGGCCGTGGCACGCCAGCAGAACCTGGAGGAGTTTCTCGCGGCCATGCAGGGATTTGTGGAGGAGCAGCAGGAGACGGACGGCGGCCACGCGCTGCTGGCCGACTACCTGCAACAGGTGGCCCTGCTCACCGACCTGGACGGCGGCAGCGGCGACGACACCGACCGCGTGGCGCTCATGACGGTGCACGCCGCCAAGGGACTGGAGTTCCCCACGGTGTTCATCGTCGGACTGGAGGAGAACATCTTCCCCAGTCCGATGGCGGCGGGCTCGCCGCGCGAGCTGGAGGAGGAGCGGCGCCTGCTCTACGTGGCCATCA
>CAZVWX010000009.1:0-13376 GCA_964631105.1 uncultured Prevotella sp.
GTCTTGGTGAACTGCAAGTGGGCCGGCATCGGCTCGTCGACGAAGGTGAGGCGCTTGCGCTCCTCCAGCGGGTCGCCGGGCAGCGTGTCCTTCCAGATGCTGATGCCGAGGCTGCGGGCCAGGGCGAAGGCCTCCATCAGATGCTTGCCCACCTGCTGGGCCAGATACTTCACCGTGGTCTTCCCCGCGTTCTGGAAGAAGGCCTTGGGCGTGGCGAAGTCACGCCCCCCCTTGCTGTAGAGCGTCTCGGGCAGCGTCCAGCGGCAGCAGGCCACCAGCCGGCGCAGCTCCGGCGTGGGCAGCCCGTCGGGGCTGTCCACGACGCGTGCCTTGAAGAAGACGTCGTGCTCGCGCGTAACCTCGCGCAGCTGGATGGCGTAGAAGCCGAACACTTCGCCTGGCCGGATGATGAGTGCGTAGATGGTGTCCTCCATGCTGATAGAATTTATTTTCGTCCGAAGTCGGCGGGAATCTCGCCCCACTGGCCTGTTTCCCACTTCACCACCGGCGCCGTCGAGGGATGGCTGGCGAGCCAGGCCTCGGCGCGCGCGATGATGGCGAACAGCTCGGCCGTGCGGGCGTTGCGCGCCAGCTTGGTCTTGCACTGCTTCTTCTTCACCCAGAGGATGGCGTTGCGGCTGTCCGAATAGACCACCTTGCCGGTGACGCCCCGCTGCTGCATCAGCGCCAGGGCGTGGACGATGGCCAGGAACTCGCCGATGTTGTTCGTGCCATAGACGGGGCCGAAGTGGAACACGCGCTGCCCCGTCAGCAGGTCGACGCACTGGTACTCCATCGGCCCGGGATTGCCCGAGCAGCCCGCGTCCACGGCCCACGCGTTGCGGTTCCAGGGCACGGGGGCCGCCGTGGTGGCCATGGCCTTGGCCGATGTGGCCGTCTTTGCCGATGCCTTTGCCGGCTGTGTCGCTGGAGCCGGCTGTGTCGTGGCGGCGGGCGCGGCCATGTGGCGCAGCAGTGCGCCGACGCGCCGGGCCACCTCGTCGGGCTTGTGCAGCACCTCGTCGTCGGTGAACTTCACCACCGTGTAGCCCATGCGGTTCAAGTCGGCCGTGCGTATCTCGTCGGCCACGGGCCGCTCCCCCTTGAAGTGGTACTTGCCCGCGGGCTCCACCACCAGCCTGTCGTGCGCATCGAGGAAGTCGACGATGTATTCGCCCACCACCTGCTGGCGGCGGAAGGCGTGCCCCGCCTTCCATCGCCTCAACACGCCCCACAGGGCCCGCTCGCCCTCGGTCATGAAGAGCTTGTTCTCGCGGGCATGACGCTGCAGGCACTCCGCGGGCTGCTCGCCGTCAGCCCTGCTTCCTTGATTCTCGTTCACGTGACTTGCCTTTTGTTCCACTTCCTGTTCAGATTCCGTCCCCTTCCGGGGACGCCCCCCTACATCCGCTCGGGCACCTCGATGCCCAGCAGGGCCATGCCGTTGCGGATGATTCTGGCCACATTGTCGGCAATGACCAGCCGCTTCAGCTTCTCCTCCGGCGTGTCGGCGTTCAGGATGCTGTAGTCGTGGTAGAACTGGTTGAAGTCCTTCGTCAGCTCGTAGCAGTAGTTGGCGATGCCGGCGGGGTTGTAGTTCGTGCCCGCCTCCTCGACGGCGGCCCCGAAGTCGCCCATCTTCTGCGTCAGCTCCACCTCCTTGGCGTTCAGGCGGGTGCCCCCGCCCAGGCTCTCGGGCAGGGCGAGGCCCTCGGCCCCGGCCTTGCGCATGATGGAGCGGATGCGGGCGTAGGTGTACTGGATGAAGGGCCCCGTGTTGCCGTTGAAGTCGATGCTCTCGGCCGGATTGAAGAGCATGTTCTTGCGCGCGTCCACCTTCAAGATGAAGTATTTCAGCGCGCCCATGCCCACGATGCGTGCCGTGGCCTGCCGCTCGGCCTCGTCCATGTCGGCGAACTTGCCCATCTCGTCGCTCATCCGGCGTGCCTCGCCCACCATCTGGGCTATCAGGTCGTCGGCGTCGACCACCGTTCCCTCGCGGCTCTTCATCTTGCCGTTGGGCAGCTCCACCATGCCGTAGGAGAAGTGCACCAGGTCCTTGCCCCACTTGAAGCCGAGGCGGTCGAGCAGGATGGACAGCACCTGGAAGTGGTAGTTCTGCTCGTTGCCCACCACATAGATCATCTTGTCGATGGGATAGTCGTTGAAGCGCATCTCGGCCGTGCCGATGTCCTGCGTCATATACACCGACGTGCCGTCGCTTCTGAGCAGCAGCTTCTGGTCCAGTCCGTCGGCGGTGAGGTCAGCCCACACCGAGCCGTCGGCCTTGCGGTAGAAGAGCCCCCGCTCCAGTCCCTCCTCCACCTTGCGCTTCCCCTCCAGGTAGGTGTCGCTCTCATAATATATCTTGTCGAAGCTCACGCCCAGGGCTTTGTAGGTCTCGTCGAAGCCCGCATACACCCAGGCGTTCATCTTCTTCCACAGTGCGCGCACGTCGGGGTCGCCCTGCTCCCACTTCACCAGCATGGTGTGGGCCTCCTTGATGAGGGGCGCCTCCTGCTTGGCCTTCTCCCGCGCCTCGTCGGGGGCCATGCCCTGTGCGGCGTACTCCTTCTCCAGCGCGGCGCACTCCTCCCGGTAGTGCTTGTCGAAGGCCACGTAGAAGTCGCCGATGAGGTGGTCGCCCTTCTTCCCCGTCGACTCGGGCGTGGCGCCGTTGCCCCACTTCAGCCAGGCCAGCATCGACTTGCAGATGTGTATGCCGCGGTCGTTCACGATGTTCGTCTTCACCACGCGGTTGCCGTTGGCCTCCATGATTTTCGAGAGCGACCAGCCCAGCAGGTTGTTCCTCACGTGACCCAGGTGCAGCGGCTTGTTGGTGTTGGGCGACGAGAACTCGATCATCACCAGCGGGGCGCCGGGGCCGGCCTGCTTCTCGCCATAGGCGGCGTCGTGGTGTATCTCGTTGAGCAGCCCCACCCACGCCGGCTGCGCCACAGTGAGGTTCAGGAATCCCTTCACCACGTTGTATTTCTCCACCGCCGCGCAGTGCTCCTGCAGCCATCCGCCCAGTTCCTCGGCCGTGGCCTCAGGCTTCTTCCCCGAAATGCGCAGCAGGGGGAACACCACCAGCGTGTAGTGCCCCTCAAAGTTGCTTCGTGTCTTCTGCACCTGTACGGTCTTCGCCGGCACATCCTGTCCGTAGAGCTCCTTCACGGCGGCTTGGGCGGCCGTGGCGAGCTGGTCTTCGATCTTCATTTTTCCTTTGTGGTTTGATTATTTGTGCAAAGGTACGCAGAATAATCCACAATCCATCATTCCCCGCCATAATTTTTGATGCGGCGTGCCTCCCCGCGTGCCCGGACCGGGCTGAAATTGCTGCGGAAAGGCTCGTGAGGATGCCTGGAGAATACTAAAAAACGGCACACGCATGCATTTACGAGGCGGTTGGGATAGACAAGATGGCGCGGTCATGCTTATCTGTGAATGGCCACGTCATATGCAAGGGGGGGACGCCTTGAAGAAAGCATATACAGGAGCCCGCCGCCAAGGGCTGCGGCGCTTCCGCCCGTCACAGCGTGTGGGATTAGTATCAGCAGGCGGCCTTCATCCAGAATGGCAGGTGGCCGCCAAACTTTTTTTGCCCCATTCCAAGCAGTCGGCAGACCTTGCTCGTTGGCAAGCAAAGCCGACTTGCATTGTCAACTATTCTCCCATCGATTTGAAGAACGGCCTTCTTGCAATGTGTAAGCGGCCTTCTTGGCATCGAAGAAGGCCGTTCTTCGAGGCAAAGAAGGCCGTTCTTCGGATTGAAGAAGGCCGTTCTTCGAAATCAAGGCCATTTTTCGTCAATCTTTACAAAGTTGTCTACGGATTCGAGGAAAAACCGCGCAAGGTGTCACAAAAGCGAGGATTGAACCGACAGTCTGTCAAAGTCGGGATTTCGGAAGGGAGAGAAAAGTGTAAATATATCTCTAATTCACCCCATCGCTTCTAGGAGCGTTCCCGCTCATCCATGCAGCCCCGAGGGGGCGCTGGCGCTCCCGCATGCGGGCGACGGCCTTGCCCATCGTTTACGCGCCCGCCACCCGATTGTTGTGGGGGGCGGTTTGCCTTTCTTACAAATGATGAGCCGCATCATGATGAAAGGAAAAAATATTCTTTTCATATTCTCTATATCCACGCCCAGCGTGGCAGGAGAATGAAACGTGGTGGGAGAATCAAGCAAAGAGCCCGTGTCTTGGCGCCTTTCCCTCCTGCCCATCATGCGATGGGATATGGAGAATAAAGGAGAATATTGCAGAAAACAAGTTTTACGCCTCTTTGCGAATCATCATTTTTACAATGTTGTTACGACACCACAATGCAACATCTTTGTCGCCCCGTTGTCATCTGTGCGTCCTATCTTTGCCGTGGATTTCGGGGAAACATTACCGAAGGAAACAGAAAGAGACGCTCCGCGTGCATCTTCGCGGGCGGGCGGACAAAGAACATTCGAATCATCATATCATTTAGACAGTATGGTAAAAAAGTATCAGAAGATTGTATTCGCACTCTGCGTGCTGGGCCTCATGGGGGCGCCGGCGCGGAGCAGGGCCCAGAAGAAGCTGAGCGAGGACTCCACCTACCAGCTCGACGCCGTGGTGGTGACGGCCCTGGGCATCAAGCGTGAGGAGAAGGCCCTGGGCTTCGCCACCCAGCAGGTGGGCGGCAGCGAGATTGCCGCCACGATGCCCGTGAACTGGACGCAGGGCCTGCAGGGCAAGGTGGCCGGCCTGAACGTGATTGGCTCGGGCGGCCCCCTGTCGAGCACGAAGGTTTCGCTGCGTGGCGACGTGTCGCTCAACCAGTCGGGCAATGCGGCCCTCATCGTCGTCGACGGCGTGCCGATGACGTCGCCGATGAACAACCCCGGCCAGGCCTACGGCGCGGGCGACAATGCCGAGGGCAGCGTGGACTATGGCAACGGGTTCTCCGACCTGAACCCCGACGACATCGAGAGCATACAGGTGCTCAAGGGCGCCAGCGCCGCGGCCCTCTACGGCTCGCGCGCCGCCAACGGCGTGGTGATGGTGACCACGAAGAGCGGCGCCCAGGCCCGGCAGGGATGGGGCGTGAGCTACAGCTTCAACCAGGCGTGGGACTGGCGCGGCCACATGCCCGACTATCAGTATGAGTTCGGGCAGGGGCTGCCCTCGTATGTGGGCAAGGCTGGCACCGACTATGCCGGGCAGCTCTACTACTCGTATGGCAAGTCGCCCGACGGCAATGCCTCCACCTCGGGCACGAGCAGCGCCTACGGCCCGCGCTTCGAGGGGCAGATGTACTACCAGTACGACCCCGAGCTGGAGGGCCGCGGCGCCGAGCCCACGCTCTGGCGCCCCTACACCGACAACCACGACATCTTCCGGACGGGCCACACCTCCACCAACACCGTGGCCGTGGAGGGCAAGTACAAGCAGGGCAACATGCGCGCCGCGCTCACCTATGCCGACAACGCCTGGATTCTGCCCAACAGCGGCTTCAAGCGCGTCACGGCCTCGGTGAACGCGCAGCAGCAGGTGTCGGCCCGCGTCAGGCTGAACTTCCGCACGAGCTACACCTACCGGAAGGTGGACAACACGCCCACGCTGAGCTACAACAGCAACTCGCTGGCCTACTTCCTGGTGTTTATGAATCCGAACTTCAATCTGGACTGGTTCAAGCCCAAATGGAAGAAGGGGCAGGAGAACATCCAGCAAATCAGGCCGTTCTCGAGCTATCTGCCCAACCCCTACGTGCTGCTCTACGACTCGAACAACCCCTCGGTGAAGCACAGCATCGTTTCGACGCTCTCGGCCAACGCCACGCTGAGCCGCCACTTCGACCTGCTCGTGCGCTCGGGCATCCAGTGGACGTCGCAAAACCAGGAGCAGCAGCGGCCCAAGAGCGACAAGGTGTACCCCAACGGATTCTACAAGACGCAGAACATCATGGACTACGAGGTGAACAGCGACGCGCTGCTCTCCTATCACACCAGCTTCGACTTCGGTCTGCACCTCAACGCGTCGGCCGGCGGCAACATGATGTACTCCTACTACAACTCGCTTTCGGCCAAGGTGATAGGCCTGAACACGCCCGCCGTCTACATGCTCTCCAACGGCGTGTCGTCGCCCATCGTCACCCCCGTGCTGAGGCGCAAGCGCGTCAACAGCCTCTACTTCACCGCCAACCTGGCCTACCGCGACAAGCTCTTCCTCGACGTCACAGGCCGCAACGACTGGTCGTCGACCCTGCCGCGCAAGCACCGCTCCTTCTTCTACCCCTCGGTGAGCATGAGCGCCATCGTGGGGCAGTGGGTCAGGCTGCCGGCGGTCGTCAGCCTGCTCAAGCTCAGGGCCTCGTGGGCGCAGGTGGGCAACGACACCGACCCCTACAAGACGTCGCAATACTACACCACGAGCACCTTCGCGGGCTCGCTGGAAATGCCGACGACGCTCTACAATGCCGACTTCAAGCCCGAGATTTCCACCAACTGGGAGTTCGGCGTCGACTACCGCATGTTCCACAACAGGCTCGGCCTCGACGTCACCTATTATTATAACCGCACCAAGAACCAGATACTGAACGCACCCTTCGACCCCACCACCGGCTACACGCGCGGCACCATCAACTCGGGATGCGTGCGCAACCAGGGATGGGAAGTCGTGCTCAGCGCCACGCCCGTGAAGACGCGCGACTGGGAGTGGGCCGCGACGCTCACCTGGAGCACCAACGACAACAAGATTCTCTCGCTCTCGCCCAATGCCGACAAGCAGCAGGTGATGGGCACCTACATCAACGGCAACGTGGCCATCATCGGCACCGTGGGCGGCACCACCGCCGACCTCTGGGGCTACAAGCTCAAGCGCAACGCCCAGGGGCAGGTCATCATCGGCAAGAACGGGCTGCCCGAGCGCCCCGACCAGATAGAGCGCATCGGGTCGGCCTATGCCGACTGGCGGGGCGGACTGACCACCTCGCTGCGCTACAAGAACATCACCTTCACCATGCAGTGGGACGGGCAGTATGGCGGGCTCATCTACTCGCAGTCGCACCACAAGATGATGGAGCAGGGCCACATCACCGAGTCGCTCAACGGGCGCCTGAAGGGCACGTCGTTCTATATGGACATCACCGACCCCGCCGTGGCCAAGCAGATTACCGACGCGGGCTATCCGCTCCTCGACGGCGTCTACATGATTGCGCCGGGAGTGGTCGACAACGGCGACGGCACCTACAGCCCCAACACCACGGTGACGACGGTGGAGAAATACAACAAGGAGACCTACCGCATCGCCAACGTCGAGACCAACAGCTTCGACGCTTCCTACCTGAAGCTGCGCAACGTCAGGCTCGACTTCCAGCTGCCCGACAAATGGCTGCGGCACACCTTCGTGGGCAAGGCCAGCGTGGGCGTGTACGCCAGCAACCTGCTATGCCTGACAAGCTACCCCATGTTCGACCCCGAGCAGGTGTCGCTCGACGGCAACAACATGGTCACGGGCATCGAGGTGGGCACCCTGCCATCGACGCGCACCTTTGGCGTCAACGCTAAAATAGCTTTCTAATGAACAACCACACAACGATTATGACAATGAAAACAAAGCATATCATCCTTGCCTTCGTCGCCACGGCGGCCATCACCACGGCGGCCACGGCCCTGGCGTCGTGCGAGTCGATGGACGAGGCCAACACCGACCCCACCAGCATGAGCCAGGCCACGCCCGGGAGCTTTCTGAACCCCACGCTCTACGGCATGGCCACCTACAACTGGAACCGCTACAACAGCTGGACTTTCGACATCATGCAGGGCATCGTGTCGACCAGCTCCACGTCGGGCATCGGCTGGTACCACATCGGCGACGACGCCGGCGCCGGCACCTGGACCACCTATTACAAGTGGCTCAACAATGCCAAGACCATCTACAGCTATGGCGTGCAGACCGGCAAGCGCAACTATCAGGCCATCGGGCTCACGCTGCAGGGATGGATTCTGGAGCTGCTCACCGAGGCCTTTGGCGACATCCCTGTCGACGAGGCCTGCCTGGGCGACAGCGGCGTCTACTATCCCAAGTTCAACACCCAGGTGGAGGCCTTCCGCACCGTCATCGACGATTTGACCAGGGCCGACACCCTGTTCGCCCCCTCCGAGGGACTCGCCTACAACACCAATGGTGACATGCTCTACTGCTCCAGCTCCACCGACAAAGCCGGCATCGGCAACTGGCGCCGCATGGCCAACTCGCTGCGGCTGCGCTGCCTGCTGCGCGTGCTCGACGTGCCGGAGCTGGGGGCCAGGGCCGAGCTGCAGCGCATGATGGCCGACCCCGCAACGTGGCCACTCATCGAGAGCAACGACCAGGACGCCAGCGTGCACATCAGCGGCGTGGCGCCCGAGGAGCAGCCCATGCCGCGCGTGAGCGACCTCACGTCCTACAGGGTGTTCTCAGAGTTCTTCATCAACCAGCTCAAGGCCTGGAACGACCCACGCCTTGCCGTGTGGGCCACCAAGACCACCAACGACGGCGTGGAGGACTACTACGGACTGCCCAGCGGCTACGCCGTGCTGCCATCCATAGACGCATCGCTGCCCCGCGCCGCCACCATCGCCCAGGCTCCCATGGACTTGCAAATCATCAGCTATGCCGAGGTGGAGTTCATCAAGGCCGAGCTCATCCAGAGGGGCGTCGTCGGCGGCGACGCACAGGCCCACTACGAGCAGGGCGTCCGTGCGGCCATCGAGCAGTGGGGAGCACAGGTGCCCGACGGCTACTTCGACAATCCCGAGGCAGCCTACGACGGCACGCTGCAACGCATCATCACCCAGAAGTTCTATGCCCTGTTCTTCGTCGACTATCAGCAGTGGTTCGAATACAACCGCACGGGCTATCCCGTGGTGCCCGTCGGCCCGGGCGTGGACCCGGGCGACACCATGCCCCGGCGCTTCAAGTATCCCACCATCCTGCAGCGCACCAACCTCGACAACTACCAGCAGGCCGTACAGGCCATGGGTGGCGACGCCCTCGGCATCAAGCTCGTCTGGCAGAAATAAACCATCATCATGAAACGATTAGAAAAACGTAAGGAGACGAAAACTATGAAGAGACTTCTGTTCATCATCAGCTTGCTGAGCCTGGCCCTCTGCGGCCGGGCCCAGGATTTGGCCATGGCGGCCCACGGCCCGGCGCAGCCCGCCACGGCAGCCCCCACGGCCGCCGTGGCCAAGCAGCCGGAGCCGGCTTTCACCTTCGAGGTGTGGGGCGCCGTGCCCGATGTGGACAACCCCATGCCCGAGAAGCACTTCCTCGGCAGCGAGGTGACGCGCAAGTGGAACACGTTTCTGAGAAACTACACCCGCCAGTACGCCGTGAGCGTTGGACTCACCGACAGCGGCTACGAGACACTCAAGCCCGCCGTCTATCACGCCGTGATGCGGGCCAACCGCTACGTCAGGAAGCAGGTGAGGCAGCAGCTCATGAGCCGTGCCGCCGCCGTTGCGCTCATGGACCACATGCTCGACTGCGCCAACACGGTGGTCTTCGAGAGCGGCACCGCGCAGTTTGAGGCCGCCGCCGACCATGCCGCCACGGGCAAGGCTGCCGTCGACTTCTTCAACTCCGTCCGGCTCATCCATCGCTGACTGCCATGAGAAGGATACTTTTTCTGCTCTTCGCCCTTTGCGCCACGGCGATGGCCGCGCAGGCCAGGGGCAGCGTGCTCACCTTGCGAGGCCGTGTGACCGATGGCGGCGGAAAGGGCGTCGGCGGTGTGGTGGTGAACAACGGGCTGGCCTTCACGACGACCGACAGCCGGGGCCGGTGGCGCCTCGTCACCGACACGGCTCTGTGCAAGTTTGTGAGCATCAGCACGCCGGCTGGCTACGAGCTGCCCCAGGAGCGGGGCCTGGCACGCTTCTACCGGCGCATCGGCGCGGCCACGGCCTCGGCCCCCGTGCGCTTCGTGCTGCAACGCCGTGCGCATGCGGCCACGAAGTTCCACTATCTGGCCATCTCCGACCCGCAGGTGCGCAATGCCTACGAGGTGGGGCGGTGGCAGGGCGAGGCCTGTGCCGACATCAGGGCCACCGCCGACAGCCTGGCCCGCGATGGCGAGGTGGTGGCCGTCGCCCTTGGCGACCTCGTGTTCGACAACATGGCCCTCTATCCCCAGTATGCCGCCTCGCTCGCCGGCATGAGGATGACCACCTTCCAGTGCATTGGCAACCACGACTTCGACAAGCGCTACGCGTCGCTCAGCCACATGCCCCATGGCACGCCCGTCTATGCCGAGCAGGAGTACGGGCGGTGGTTCGGGCCGGTGAACTATTCGTTCAACATCGGGCGCGTCCACGTGGTGACGATTTGCAACATCGACTATGCCGGCCAGAAGCACTACACCGAGCGTGTCACCAGCGCCACGCTGGAGTGGCTGCGCCGCGACCTGAGCTTTGTGCCCAAGGGCACGACGGTGTTTCTGAACATGCACGCCGCCGGATGGAACAGTGTGGAGGGCGATGGAAACATTCGCGACGCCGCAGCCCTGGCCGGCGTGCTGAGGGGCTACCGCGTGCACGTGTTTTGCGGACACACCCATTTCTTCCAGAACGTCGTGGTCAGCGACAGCCTCTACCAGCACAACATCGGGGCTGCCTGCGGCGCCTGGTGGAGCGGGCAGGTGAACCGCTGCGGCGCTCCCAACGGCTATCTGGTGGTGGCCGTCGACGGCGACAGCGTGCAGTGGCTCTACAAGGCCACCGGGCGCCCGGCCGGCTACCAGCTGCGCGTGGCCGACCGCGGACGGCTGGCCGAGTGGCCCGACGATGTGGTGGCCAACGTGTGGGACTACGACTCGCTCTGCCGTGTGGAGTGGTTCCAGGACGGGCGGTCCATGGGGCGCATGGAGCGGTTCACGGCCGTGGCGCCCAGCTACGGGCGGCAGCTCGAGCCCGGGGCCGCGGCGTGTGCCACGGGCCATCTGTTCCGCGCCAGGCCACAAGGCGAATACCGCGACATCATGGTGAAGTTCACCAACCGCTTCGGCCAGGTGTTCACGCGCCATGCCGTCCGCACGCGGGTGGTGGCACACCGGGGCTACTGGACTTGCGAGGGGTCGGCGCAGAACTCGATGGCGGCCTTGCGTGCCGCAAGGCGCATCCAGGCCTATGCCGCCGAGCTGGACGTGAGCATCACGCGCGACGGGGTACCGGTGGTGAACCACGACGCCGACATCGGCGGGATGAGGATTGCCACGGCGCGCTATGCCGACATCGCGCAAATGCAACTGAAGAATGGTGAGCGGCTGCCCCGCCTGGCCGACTACGTGGAGGCTGCCCGCCCGCTCACGGGGCTGCGCCTGATGCTCGAAATCAAACCCCACGGCACGCCTGCCGACGAGGACCGCTGTGTCGACTCGGTGCTGAGCATCGTCGGAGCCGCCGGCATGGCCCCGCGCGTGGACTACATCTCCTTCTCCATGCACGTCTGCCAGCGGCTGGCCAGCCGCCTCCACGACGGCCGGGTGGCCTATCTCGGCGGCGACGCCACGCCCGAGGAGGTCAAGGCTCAGGGCCTCACCGGCATCGACTATGCGCTGAAGGTGCTCCGCGAGCATCCCGACTGGCCGCGGCGGGCCCGCAAGCTGGGACTGACCGTGAACGTTTGGACGGTGGACAGCCTGGCCGACCTCGACACGCTCGTGGGCAGCAAAGTGGACTTTGTCACCACCAACCGCCCCGTCGAGGCTCTGGAGCTCACGTTCTGACGCGCTCCGGCCTCATGCCCACTTCCGCTGATGCCATCATCTCCCGCCATGTCTTTGCTGCGCCGTGCCTCCCCGCATGCCCTGTCGGGGCGGCGCGAAGCCCGCAAGGGCGGCGGGAGAGTATTAAAAGAAGTTAAAAGAACAGCTATGCAAGCTTGCTTTTTTTCGAATAAATGACTAATTTTGTTCCGACAAATCATGCTATCAACTAATCAGGAAAGGAAACAAAAGATGTCGAAAACCATTGATCTTCAGATTGAAAAGAGCACACGACTGATTGACGGGCTGAGAGCCCACATCGACGAGTTCGCCGACAAGGGCGTCGGCCTGTCCACCCTCGACGCGATGTCGGACAACCTCACACGGCTCCTTCAGAGCTCGAAGGCCGCCGAGGAGCTGCGGGCCAAGCTGTCGGAGCAGGTGAAGTCGACCAACGCCATCCTCGCGCAGGTGAAGGAGGCCTACGCCAAGACCAAGGCCGTGGTGCGCGACAACTATCCGCAGGAGGAGTGGGCACGGTATGGCGTCGCCGACAAGCGGTGACGATGGATTCTTCTGGCGGTCCGGCCCGGAAACCCGGCGACAGGCATCGGGCGTGCGTCGCACCGTCGTGCGCATGAACGCCCTTCCAGGGCGTGCGGGCCGGCACGAGGCACGGCTCCTGCTGCGGGTGCCCGCCGCACCCCTAACAGCCATGCAGCCCCGGCGGGGCTGGACCATGAGCCCCAGTTGGAAGTATATTTACAGATTTCCGACCGCTTCGGAAATTCCGATTTGTCAGAAAGCAAGGCCGGCGCGCGCTTTAGTGACATTCTGCGAAGTTTCTCCATCGGTTTGCTTACAGATTTGTAAAGATGCGAGAAAAATAGGGGGTCAATCGGAAGAAGGGTCTTCTTCGGTCCGAAGAACGGCCTTCCTGGCCTCGAAGAACGGCCTTCTTCGAAGCCAAGAAGGCCGCTTACACATTGCAAGAAGGCCGCTCTTGCGATTCGTCTCCGAATAGTTGACAATGCAAGTCGGCCACGCTTGACGTCGAACAACATTTCGCGCTCCGTTCTTGGCCGTTTGCGCAAAAATGCGTACCTTTGCGGCCCGAAGAGGAAACGCGCCCGATGATTTCAATGGAGGGGGAGGGCGATTGTCCTTTTCCAGCAACGCATTGAAATCATAAAAGTTTTACCACATTGAAGACATTTGAAGAACTTGGCGTGAGCGAGCCCATTCGCCGCGCCATCAGCGAGCTGGGCTTCGTGCAGCCCATGCCCGTGCAGGAGGAAGTGATACCCTATCTGCTCGGCGAGCACAACGACGTGATAGCCCTGGCACAGACCGGGACGGGCAAGACGGCGGCCTACGGGCTGCCCGTGCTGCAGCGCACCGACGCGTCGGACAAGCGGACGCAGGCCGTCATCCTCAGCCCCACGCGCGAGCTGTGCCTGCAGATTGCCGACGACCTGAACTCGTTTGCCAAGTACATGGACGGCATCCACATCGTGCCCGTCTACGGCGGAGCCGACATCGGCCCGCAGATACGCACGCTGCGCCACGGCGTGCAGGTGATTGTGGCCACGCCCGGCCGCCTCATCGACCTGATGAACCGCGGCGTGGCCCAGCTCGACGGCGTGCGCAACGTG